>DATKIS010000784.1:0-3336 GCA_035543975.1 Pyrinomonadaceae bacterium | reverse complement strand
CCTTACAAAAAGAGCGCTCGCATCGTCGGCGATGTCATCGGTAAATACCATCCCCATGGCGACACCGCCGTCTACGACACGATCGTTCGCCTGGCGCAGGATTTCTCCATGCGCTATCCGCTGGTTGATGGCCAGGGCAATTTTGGATCGGTGGACGGAGACGCCGCCGCGGCGATGCGCTATACGGAAATTCGGATGGCCCGCGTCGCCAATGTGATGCTGGCGGATCTTGAAAAGGAGACCGTCGACTTCCAACCAAACTATGATGAGTCTCTGAGCGAACCCAAAGTAATGCCTACTCGCATTCCGAACCTGTTGATAAATGGTTCGGATGGGATTGCGGTTGGAATGGCGACGAAAATTCCGCCGCATAACCTCACCGAGATCATCGATGCCACCCTGTTTCTGCTGCGTAACCCGGGCCTTGATTCAGATCGGGCACTGGATGCCCTGCTAAAGATTGTCACCGGACCCGACTTCCCAACCGGAGGTTTTATCTATGGTGGCGAAGAGCTTGAGAGATCCTACCGCACAGGTCGCGGGATCATACAGATGCGCGCTCGCGCCGGCATCGATCGGGTTGGGCGCGGCACCCAGGAGCGCGACGCGATCGTCATTACGGAAATACCATTCCAGGTAAACAAAGCCCGACTGATCGAACGCATAGCCGAGCTCATCAACGAGAAAAAACTCGACGGAGTCTCTGACCTGCGCGATGAATCAGACCGCACCGGCATGCGCATCGTGGTTGAATTGAAACGAGATGCGGTGCCGCAGATTGTGCTCAATAAGCTTTTCAAGCTGACGCCAATGCAGTCGTCGTTTGGTGTGATTAATCTGGCCATCGTTAACGGGCAGCCACGCGTGCTAAAGCTGAATGAAACGCTGGAATGCTTTATCGACTTTCGACGTGAAGTTGTGCGCCGTCGCACCGAGTATGAACTCCGCAAAGCCAGGGCGCGGGCGCATATCCTCGAGGGCCTGACCAAAGCTATAGATGCGCTGGATGCCATCGTCACCCTGATTCGCAACTCGCGCTCGGTGGATGAAGCCCGGCAATGGTTGACCGGCCACATGGCTACCATGGCCGAGATAAAGATCTGGAAGGGCGTGCCTTCTGACGCTAATCTCAAGTCCTACCTGGGCAAACTCCAGAAGACTATGGAGAGTCTCGCGTTCTCCGAGCTGCAGGCGCAAGCGATCCTTGATCTTCAGTTGCGCCGGATCTCGGGTCTTGAACGTCAGAAGATTACCGATGAGTATGAAGGCATTATTAAGCTCATCGCGGAATTGGAAGAGATCCTGGCAAACGAGAGTTCGCTGCGACGCGTGATTGCCAATGAACTCGAAGAGGTAAAGAAGGAGTTTGGCGACAAGCGGCGGACCGAGGTGATTGATGAAGGGGTCGAGTTTTCAATCGAGGATTTGATCGCCGATGAAGATGTCGCCATCACGGTGACCAACAGCGGCTACATCAAGCGCACTCCGATCACCACCTATCAGCGCCAGGGCCGCGGGGGCAAGGGACGGTTTGGCGCTGCCGCCAAGGGCAGCGACTTTGTCGAGCATTTGTTCATCGCTTCGACTCACGCCTACATCATGATTTTCACGGACGACGGCATGGTCTACAAGCTGAAGGTCCATGAGGTCCCTGATGCCGCGGCTTCGGCAAGAGGCAAGGCGGTCGTGAACCTGATCAACATTCCTTCCGATCGCAAGCTCGCGGGAGTGGTGCCGGTCCGTGATTTTGCCGCCGGGCGTTATGTAGTGATGGTCTCGCGCAAGGGCGTAATCAAGAAGACGTCGCTCGCTGATTTCCAGAACATTCGCACCAACGGGATCATCGCCATCAATATTGACGAGGGTGATGAGTTGCTCGACGTGGTCCTGACGGATGGCACCAAGCGAATCTTTATCGCCACTCACGATGGCCTGGCAATACGTTTCGACGAGAAGAACGTGAGGCCGATGGGCCGGGCCACCCGGGGAGTTCGCGGCATCGATCTGCGCTCGGACGATTACGTGGTTTCAGTTTGTCCGGTGTCTGCCGATGACAACGAAAAGATGCTGTCGGTATCGGAGAAGGGATACGGGAAGCAAACTCCGATTACGACCTACAGATTGCAGTCGCGCGGCGGTAAAGGCGTGATCAATATGAAGACGACGGAGAAAACCGGCAAGCTGGTGGCAGTGTTCCCGGTTGATGCCGATTCGGAAATCATGATCATTACGCAGCAGGCCAAGCTAATCCGGCTCGAAGCTGACCAGATCCGCAAGACCGGCCGCAGTGCTCAAGGCGTTCGACTGATCAAGATCGACGAAGGCGACAGGGTTACCAGTGCTTCGTTGGTTGAGGCGGCGGCGGAAGATGAGATTGAGGAGACGCCGACTATTTAGGCGTTTTCTAGCGAAGTAGGCGGAGATTGCTTGGCAGGCAGACGGTTCTCAAGGGCTGCGATCTTCAAGTCCAATCGCGTTACGAGGACATCGAATTTGCTATCGATACTTTCTTTGAGGTGTTTACCATCCTTCTCAAAGTTTTCGATCACAAGTTTAGTCGTTGCTTTTTCGTGGGCAAGTTCACTCTTTAGCTGACTGACGTTCAGTGTGAGAGTATTTACATCTCCGGAGTTCTTTGATTTCGTTATTCGCACGCTCCACGTCTTTGGTAAGCGTAGAGATGGTTTCGAGTATTTTCCAAAGGTCTGCAAACCAGCTCAAAGTTTCATGCCGCGCTTAATCTTGCCAACATCTCGCGCGTCTCCGTCTTAAGTTGCTCGATTTCTTCCTGTTCTTTGGCTATTCGTTCGTGTGCGATGGCTGCGCCGTGAACGATCTCCGCCGTTTTGGCGCTCAATTGCTTAAGGAGCTGTTTGAGACTTCTGTTTACAAGTTTGATCGGAAGGCCCGTTTGTTGAGCAATTTGGCCGAGCGTCTTTCCGGCACTCCAAGCTATTAATATTTCTTGCTCGAAATCAACATCGCCGATCCCGAAACTATGAGTTTCTCCGCTTGATTCAGGTCTAACTTTCTCTTTTGACAATTAATCTCCTTTCGAAACCAGCCTGCTAACTACTCGGCGCCTCATCATAACCCGTTTCCGCAAAAACAATGCTAATGGAAGTCGATCCCTGTTCTCCTGCCGCGTGGCAAGAATTCTTGTATCGCACTTCCACCTAGCCGCCTTTCGCTAACGGTCATGATGTCAATTGAGGGTTCGCGGCGTTTGAGGCCTTTTACGATGGGCAAGTGAAGATCAGCATCGGCTTGGAACCGGATCCTCAAGGGAGCGCCTCATGCATCTCTTCCAGCTTTCGGTAGAGCAGTGGATTAGAT
>DATKIS010000783.1:0-4074 GCA_035543975.1 Pyrinomonadaceae bacterium | reverse complement strand
CTCCCGGTCGGCATACATGACTACCGGCATTCGACCTTCGATTACGGGAATGAGTGCCTCAAGCGACCGGTCCTGCGCGGGCCGGCGCAAACCGCGAGGCGATTGTTCGTAGACGCGCTGGGCCTCGCGATAACGCTGGGTATTAAGCAACATCTGGCGCAGGGTGGAAAACACACCCATGAGTGAACCCGGATAGCCGCCACGCAAAGGGGTAAAGCCAACATGCATGGCCACCGGCGACCGGACGAGCATCTGCTGCGGCGTTTCTCCGGCCAGGTTAATCAGCGCCGACTGTCCCATCCAGATTCCGCTTCTCGGCGCGGTGAGAGCGGTAGTGATTCCCGCACTGCGTGCGACCTCGACTGGGTCTCCGCCAGTTCTGATTAAGTCTTCCGCCAGGATCTCCGGTTGTAGACCAACCGGCTGCGTGGAATTGGTTGCCGGCGGCGTGGCCGGACGCAACAGGTTTGCCAGGAATCCGCCCCCCTGACCGCCACCAGCGGGCGAAGCAGCGGGCGCGGGCTCCGGAATCCCCAAACTCGTATTCGCATCGATGAGGCCTGGATAGACCGTCAGGCCGCTACCATCAATCACGCGGGCGTCGGCAGGCACAGCGGCGTTCGCCCCCACGGCAGCGATTAAACCATCGCGAATAACCACGGTACCTTTTTCAATCACCGCACCGGAGACGGTCACGATGCGGGCGTTGGTGATTGCGTAGGTGTCTGTGCCGCTGCGTTGGGCCCCAGCGAAATTGATTGATGAAGTTACGACCAGGAGCAGAACGATTGACACGGCGAGCAGCCGCAGGTGGACTCTTGGCATAGTCTATGAAGTTCCCATCGAGTGGTTTGCAAAAGAGTTGTTCGAGCATCCCACGCGGGCCATTAGCTTGGCTGCGCCAGCACAGATGTCGCGCTGGAGACCCGCCGGGGATTACAGCTTTGCCGGAAGGAAAGTGCAAAACCGGCAAACTTCGTATTGTTTCAAGAAGGCGGAAAGCTTAACTCAGAAAGACTGAACAGTAAACATGTTGCGCGCAGCGCGGATGAATGGCTGCGATCCGACCCGGCAGTTCCGTAGTTCGGGAGTGTTACGTGAGGAGGGTGAAACTGGTTTCAACTTCGGTTTCGGCCTTTGCCAGCCTTTGCGGGGCTTAGCGTACTTTGCGGTAGGAAAACCCCTAACATCGATAACCGCAAAGAGCGGGAAGAGCTGCAAAGCTTACGCCAAGAATTGAGTTAGAGCGCCACGCTGATGACTCGCTACCACTTAACGGTGCCCTCTTTGGAAGTGTCGATCTCCGCCTGCTGTTCCGCCAGGGGAAGCGACTCGTTGAAAAGGAACCCTTTGATGTTGTCGAAGAGGAAATTCTGGGCGTCGGGATTGGTTAGATCCAACCCGTAGTGATTGATAATCTGGGTCTGTTTCTGTAGCCAGGCAGCCCAACAGGGTTGGCAGATCTCAGTCGCGATGCGCTGTCCCAGTTCGTTTGGTAAAGGCGCGAAACCCAACGCCGGTCGCTTGTCGCCACAGTGTTTACATTTGATTTCGGGCATAAAAATGAATTCTCCTTAGGGAGTTTGAGAGTTTACCAGCTCAGATAACTTTCGCCGAACGAGCCGAAAGTCAGGCACACGATTGCATGACACCTAACCTAGGCCCGAAGGGCAGATATTTAGTAGCCACGTCCGTAAGGACGTGGTCAAGCGGAAGAAACGGAATTTGAGCGCCACAGGTGCGAAAGACAGTCAGTCCCAAATGTAGCGTTTGTCATATTCAATGCCGTGCTTCTCAAGCAATGCAACTAATTCTTCTTTGAAGGTTCGTTTACGATGATGAGTTTCCTGATTGGAGATGTACCGCACGACTCTGTCCTCTTCCGACTTGCTCACGCTAAAAGCGCCATAACCTTCTTGCCACGCAAAATTCCGGAGCTGGGCGAAAGACTCGTGAATCCATCGCGAAGAATTGGACTTCACTGCGTTTACAAAATCCGCAATGCTGATTGTTGATGGCATCGAGGCGTACAAATGAATGTGATCAAACATGCCGCCCGCGGAAAGCAATCTCGCCTTCTTGTTCCTCATAATCCCACCAACAAACGAATAGAGATCATCGCGCATGTTCGCCTCCAGCCACGGCTCGCGTCCCGCCGTGCTCCAAGTGAAATGCACGAGCAAGCTCAGATATTTTCCCGCCATGTTGAGCCTCCTTTGACTGCCGGCCCTTCGGGCCTTCAAAGTGAGACTAACACTTGATCCACGCCCTAACGGACATGGCTACTGACTACCTGCCCTTCGGGCCTAAGCAAGATTCCTTGTAGAGCACGTCGTCAGAGCCATTCTAACTCTGCGCTTTCTTTATCGCCTCGATCACTTCGTCATCCTTCGGCCGGAACAGCCCCAACGGCCGAACGTCGCGGTGACGAATAATACCTTTAGCATCAATCACGAAAACCGACCGCGCCACCTTGCCTGGAATCAGCGACTTCGCGCCGTAAAGATTAGCCACCGCTTGATCGCTGTCTGAAAGCAGTCGCAACGGCAAGTCGTGATGCTTGGCGAATTCCTGGTGCGACTCCACCGAGTCAGTCGAGATACCCACCACTTCGGCGCCGGTGCCGGCGTAGTCTTCCCAACGATCGCGGACCGAGCACATCTGCCGCGTGCAGATTGGCGTCTCATCACCGGGATAGAAAAGCAGCACCACCACTTTCCCACGATGATCTGCCAGTCGCCATTGCGCGCCGCTACCGTCATTAAGGGTGAAGTCTGGCGCGGCCGCGCCGACCTGCGGGGTGTCTTGTTTGCTCATAAGCTCCAATCTCAGTCGCCGGCAGCCCGCGTGGGGCGCCAGGAAACCACACGAATCAACGCGAAAACTTTGTTAGTGATATTTCGTGACACTTCGTGGATCGTTTGTTTCCACCACTCTTACTAAGCTCTCACGGCTCGGTACCTGGCCGTTTCATCGTGTGAACCCATTCACGCCCCGTGGGACAAATACCAAGAAAGTTGCACATGCGGCAATGGTTTGCCGGTCTCAAAGGAAACTCGGCCGGCGCTACCGACGAAACTATCGACATCATCGCATTATCTATTGCGCTCAGGCACGCGGCGGCGGAAAGCAATTGGCTGTCGATGTGAAACTCCATGGCAGGTTCGAGAAAATGGAGCGTGCAGGAGATGGACGAATCTGCCGCTGAAAGCGACGGGAGCAGTTCACGAGCCGCCAGCGCGTATGCCTGCATTTGCAGTTGATAATCAGAAGCCGCCACGCGAACCAGATCTTCCAGAGACGACTCAGCGGTCGGAAACTCTTTTGGAATTGGATCGGGAGAACTGAAGTCGAAGGCAATTTGTTCAACTGCACCCTGGGACCGCAGCTGGCTCGACTGCTTTGCTTTCCCTGGATTCAAGTTTCCCGGGGGTTCACCAATTTGGAGGCGAGCTGGTGTCGAGGCTGGCGCAGAATCGACTGACTTGCGCAGTCGGAGCCGGTTCGTTTTGAAGTCGATGATTTCGAGATGAAAGCCTTTACCCTCGGCTGAAGGCAAAATCAACAACTTATCAATTGCGCCGGTCAGGATTCCCAACGGCCGGCGCAAACGAAAGCCTAATTCGCTCCAAAGACCGGCTTCCCCATTTCGAGGCCCCGGGGAGCCAATAGCTTGACCAGCTAACGCAGGTGATGCTGACATGGCGCGCGCGCGTTCCACCCGCTCAAACACTCCGCTCTCGAGATAATTCTGCGCCAGAGGCAAGAGCTCCGCTATGGCCGCGTCGGCGTTAATCTCAACCAAACGGTCAGCCAGCTGGGCTTGTCTGCTCTGGACCACCTCGCCAAAGCTTTGTCGCAGCAATCCCTCGGGATCGTCCTTCGTCGTGTACGTTTCGCAGAACCGGTGAATCACCGCTCCCTTGAGCGTCGCGGTCAGATTCGCCGGCGGTTCCGGAGCCTCAGCGTCATTCCAAACGGCCAATGCATCGGGGGCCGGAGCGTGCAGGACGCGATCGAAGTAGTGCTGACGCGGACAGCGCTGGTAGTTGATCAGTTGCGTCACGCTGAAAC
>DATKIS010000782.1:0-2270 GCA_035543975.1 Pyrinomonadaceae bacterium | reverse complement strand
AAGGATTTATTCGCTCAAGCTGCCCGGAAACACCCCACGCTCGGGTCTCAGTTTTAGATTCTCCCTCGCGCCTCCCACGTTTTGAATTTTGGCCTCCGTAATGAGCCGCACAGGCCATCACGGCTCAGCGCGGTTAACGGTTCATGGAAAAACAGCAAGCACTGGTAATCGACGACGATCTCTTGGTTCGTGGCAACGTGGCCGAGGTGCTGCGCGATGACGGCTGGGAAGTTAGCGAGGCCGACTCCGCGGAAGCAGCATTCGATATGCTGCGACGTGAGCGCTGGGCGCTTGTCTTCTGCGACGTGCGGCTCAGCGACAATAATGATAATGAAGGTTATGCCGTGCTCCGTGGCTTCACCGAGGAGCAACCTGCGGCGCAAATTGTTTTAATGACGGGGCACGGATCGGCCGTCGGCGCACTGGATGCAGTGTCGTCCGGCGCTTATGACTATCTAATGAAGCCGTTTGAGGTTGAAGACGTCAAGCGGATCTCTCAAGCAGTGCGGCGGGGGAGACAGGGCGGTTCGGGCGTCCCAGTTGCTTCACCGCTTCCGGTCTATACTTCCGATATTGATTTGGTGGGCACTAGCGCCGCTTTCGTCGAATTAATGAAATTAGTGGGCCGAGTGGCGTCCACAAACCTGCCGATTTTGATAACGGGGGAGTCAGGCACCGGTAAAGAGGTTATTGCTCGCGCGATACATCGGCGCAGTCAGCGATCTGAGGCGCCATTCGTAGCAGTAAACTGCGGCGCGATACCTGCCGAGCTTATCGAATCTGAGCTTTTTGGGCATGTTCGCGGCTCATTCACCGGCGCCACTGTGGATCGGAAAGGTCTCTGGCAGGAAGCCGACGGTGGCACTGTTTTTCTGGACGAGGTTACTGAAACCAATTCTGCGTTTCAGGTCAAGCTGCTGCGTGTTTTGCAAGAGGGTGAATTTCGACGCGTAGGCTCAAATCAAACACAGCATGTGGACGCGCGCGTGATCGCCGCTACTAACCGGGATGCTGAAGAGGAGATGCGGGCAGGGCGATTCCGCCAGGATCTTCTTTACCGGCTGAATGCTGTAACAGTGCACTTGCCGGCTTTGCGACAACGGGTTGAAGACATCTCGCTGCTCGCCCGCCGTTTTGCCGACGGGGTGGCAACATCCGAGCGTCGTTCGGTAGGCTTCTCAGGAGAGGCTTTGCGGTTGTTGGAGAATTACGATTGGCCCGGCAATATCCGAGAGTTGGAAAATGCAGTTGTAAGAGCTGCTGCCCTCTGCGATGAGACCATTCGCCCTGAGGACTTGCCTGAACGGGTACGCAACTTTTCAAAAGTCACCAATAACGAAACTGAGTCGGAGGTTCCGTCAAATGACGGTGAGGTCGCCAAGGATGGGCTCCTGACGCTTTCAGAGATGGAGCGCCGGCACATCCTTCACGTGCTGGCGAGCGTAGGAGGTAACAAACAGGCAGCAGCGCGAGCCCTCGATATTGATCGAACAACCCTCACGCGAAAGCTAGAACGTTACAAGATTTAGGATACGCTGTGGAAACAGAGCAAATATTCTGTAAACCAGTAGGTCCTCTTTGTTCGCGACATTTCGTGTGATGCGGGTGGATGGTTTGTCCCCGATTGTCAAAAAGAACGATGCCCGAACAACACAAATGTAACGTTGGTTTCTAACTTACCCAGTCTCCGGTTTTGGACCCGCTTTGTGCCAGGACCAATCAAGCTGCAACACATGAGTCATAGCTTGTAGTTTTCCATTCACGACGCCGGGCAACTTCCCGCGCAATTTCTATAATAGCGGGAGTATCAAACGGCTTTGGCAACACCCAGTCCACCTGAGCTGCCAGTCTTTCATGCGAGCCAACAGCCTCGCCCCAGCCCGTGATTACTGCTATCGGGATAGTGTTCTGCCGTTCGCGTACAGCTCTCGAAAGCTCCCAACCACTCATATCCGGCATGCCAACGTCGGTGAAGATAGCGTCGAAATTCTCTTTTTCAAAGATCGACAACGCTTCTCTTGCACTTGGTGCCAGCCTGACCTCACATCCTTCGGTTTCCAGTATGTCGTGCAGGAGTTCGCGTACATGTTCTTCATCATCAACTACCAGGATTCTGAGCGCAGTTGCCGGCCCAGGTGAAACTGTAATTCTGCTTAGTTCTTTAACCGGCCGAGGATTAGCCACAGTTTCGGTGATGGGCAACTTGATACAAAAGCTCGTGCCTGATCCGACCTCGGATTCAACCTCCACTCTCCCTTCATGTCGCCGGA
>DATKIS010000781.1:0-4834 GCA_035543975.1 Pyrinomonadaceae bacterium | reverse complement strand
CTGAGACTCGATGTAATGCAACGTGGTCGCGTTTGGCCCGCAACCTACAATCGACGGGTAGCCCCAGTGGTCCGCATTTCGAAGCTTGAAGGTGTACGCGACCTGAGCATCAATCTCATACTCCCACTTGGCATCCGCCGCCGCCGCCCACGAGCGTTGATGGGCTTCAGTCGTGATGTCGATCGCATGCTGCATCATTTGAATCTCATATGCCGACTTGCGGAGACGGAGATCGGCAAAAATCGGCGCTACGTTCTTAAGGTTGAACCCGGATGGCGTCTTGGCCCAGTCAGCCTGAAACCGCTGCTCGCCCCGGTATTCCCTGCTCTCAGACTGCCCGGGCACCAGCATGTACAGATCGGCTTCGTTTTTTGCGGCCGCTTCAAACACCTTCTCAAAGCCTGAAGGGACTACGCCGTCTAACAACGATGCTGAAATGTTCGACTTCAAAACCTTGTCCGGTTTGGGTCGATAAGGCTCACGCGTGCGCAGCCCACGGAGAAACGGCTCCAACTCGCTCGCCTCCCAGATTTCAGTGAGGCCGGAAATCTGACTGGCCTCCTCAGCGCTATACATGTGGCCGGTCCAGGTCTCAGCAGTAGCGTTGCGCCGAGGCAGAAAGAGGATTTCAGGCGTTAGACTATTGCTCGGGGTGAGCACCAGGGTCGCGCCTTTTTGGGCCAGGTTCGTTAGATAGTAGAGATTGTTCTCTTGTCGATATTCATAATCGACATCGTTCGCATAAACGCGAGGTTCGGCGCTGAGCAGTATTAGCATTCCCTTAGCCCCAACTGCCTGGGCCACCTTGCTCCGCCGGGACGCAAGTTCGGCATGTCTGGTTTTCACATCCGGAGCCGGCGCCGGCGGCGTTAGCCGAATCACTGAACTCTCGTTCGGGTTGGCGCCTGCCTTGAGCGGCACTACGGTACCGAGAAGCAGAACGACTAGTGCACACGCAAGTGGGCCCGTTGCCTTGGTTGATTTCATACTATTTCCTCGCACGATATTTCGGTTGGTATCAAAGAAAGTGTTGCAAATCTGGCAGGCGACGACTTAACGCAAACCCTTGCGACGCATTTGGGGCCGCGGCGCAGGCGGCGGAAACACGCGCCTGGTTCCATTCGGAAAAATAACCACGCGTGAACCATCAGGAGCTGTGAGCACTTGCGTCCCGCCCGGGAGGCTTCTGATATTGCCCCGGCGACGAATCCTGGCGTCTGGAGCCTCACGATCATCCAGGTCAAACTCGCCTTGGGTAGCTGGAGGGTTCTGAGTTTCAGGCTTCCGCTCAGCCACAGGTGGCGGCGCTTGGACATTAGGCGGTTGCACGGTCACGGTCGTCATGGGTTGGACGATAACCTGCTCCACGTTTTTGCCACTACCACCGCCCTTTTCGGATTTCCTCGTGGGCTCAGTAGTCTTCTGCGCCGTGGTAGACGGTGCCTTCTCATCCTTCAAAACGCCGCCTGCAGTTGGCTGACTGGCATCGCCGGCGGGAGTGGGGGATGGTTGGACGGTGGTTCCCGCCTGATCGCCCCCCTGAGTAACGCTCGGAGCCGCCGCGCCAGAACCGTTTCTATGTTGATAGGCGTAGTAGCCGCCAAATGCGACGCCTACTAAGAGAACCGCCGCGGCTGCCATGGCCCAGGGGAGTAGCCGACTTTTCTTCTCTGGTCGCCGGACGACAGTGGTTTCACCGGTTTGGGTGGCCCCAGCTTGCACCGCGGTGGGCCGGGCATCGGCGTTTGCAGGGCCAGTCAAGGTTGCTGCCTGCGGCGGCAGGATGACGGTGGCCGCCTCCGCTCTGCTCAACAATGTCACCGCTTCGCCGATCCCGTGCAGTGCGTCGCGCACCTCCGCAGCGGTCGCGTAACGCTGATCACGATTCTGACTCATAGCACGAGCCAGTACGCCGGATATCTGGGGACTAATACTCGGAATAACCTGATTTGCGGGTATGAGTGGATCGGGCTGACCATTTACCAGAGCGGCGGCGCGCGTCAACGCATCGGGCGGCTTTACCCCAGTCATCAAGTGATACAGAGTCGCCGCCAAAGCATAGATGTCGCTGCGGGGGTCAGTACCCAGGCCTTGAATCTGTTCCAGCGGCGCATAGTTCGGCGTATAGCCGAAAATACTTGCCGAAGTGGTGACCACAGAAACGGCGCTGGCCTGACCTTTAGCGAGACCAAAGTCCAGGAGGATCATCTGACCTCTGGAAGTGAGCTTCAGATTCTGCGGCTTGATATCGCGATGGATAATTTGAGGGTCCTGCGTGTGCAGGTAGTCGAGCGCATCCAGCAGCTGGTCAGCCCAGGTCAATACCTGTTCGGTCGGAAAGGGACCCTGCCGGACGGTCAGCATATGGGCCAGGTCTTCGCCGGTGACAAACTGCATTACCAGAAACTGCCCGTCTCCTTCAGCGAAGTGATCGCTGACGCGGGGCAAGGCTGGGTGATGCATGCGGGCCAGCAACCGGGCCTCGCGCTCAAACTGTTTCCGCAGGCGCTCGTCGGCGAAGAACGTCTCTTTGAGCGCCACCGTGGCGTCCAGGCGTTCGTCCACCGCCTCGTAGACGGTGCCCATTCCCCCCTGCCCGAGTTGCCGGACAATTCGATACCGCCCTTGTAAGACTTGTTCTGGCGTCAGCATAGGGTTTCTACCAGACTGGAAAGAAATCAACGACTAGGGAGATCGCGGCCATTATACACACGGTTCGCGCCACACTGTAGGGCGGCAGTCGGAGTATTGCCGCGCTCGGTTCTGTACTGCCCGAGTTCACGGTTGAATGGTTGTGGCGATGACAAATGAAAACTGTCAAATAAGAAACGGAAAATATCCCTTCCGCTTTGAGTGGTCAGTAATTAAGCGTATGCTAGCTGCGAATGAGTCATCCCTTCCCTGTGTCAGACCACGAGGTCATCGACGTCACTCCCCCAAACGGGAGACGCTGGCGGTTGTGGGTGGTCGCCGGTCTGGTCCTGACTCTCATCGCTCTTTATCGCAGTCTTTCCATCTATCTCTCGGCCCTGTGGTTTAGTTCCCTCGGCTACGCCGACGTCTACTGGTACATCTTCAAACTAAAGCTCGGTCTGTTTCTGGTTTTCTTTCTGGTAACCGCCGCCCTCGTTCGCGGGGCACTATGGATGCTCGAGCGCACGTTTGCTGCCAACACACTCGCGCGCCGCACCATAGTAATCAACAACCAGCCGGTGGAATTCTCGCCAGCCAGGTTTGTGAGCCCGGTAAGCTGGCTAGTGTCGGTTGTGTTCGGGCTGTTCTTCGGGGTGGCCATGAAGGCGGAGTGGCAACATTTCGCCGTCTATCTCAATCGAGTTCCGACCGCTCTGCACGATCCGATTTTTGGTAAGCCACTGGGCTTCTATCTCTTTTCGCTTCCCGTTTATGATTCGCTGAGCTCGTGGTTGATGACGCTAAGCTTTGTGGTTCTTTGTGCGGCAGTCGCTTATACGCTCATGGGAATTCCCCAGAGAGTGCTGAAGCCGGTGGGTGAGGCAAAGTCGAGCAGTTCTTTCGCCGCCGTTTCGTTTGCCCTGGCAGTCTTCCTGGTGCTGCTTGCCCTTCGCACCTACTTCTCACGGTTTCCTTATCTCTGGGAAGATCACCAAACATTTTCCGGTGTCACGTTTGTCGAAGCGAACTACCTGCTGCCGGCCCTGCTCTTTGTGTCGATTGCCCTAATAGTGGCCGCCGGAATTGCGCTGCTCAACGCTTTTACCACAAAGAGCCTGCGGCTGCTGATCGCAGCCCTGGCCTTGCCCGTGGCAGTTTATGTGGTTGGCGTTGTGCTGGTGCCGGCCTACGTCACCAGCTTCATCGTTAAGCCCAATGAACTGGGACGCGAAACGCCCTACATCGCGCACAACATCATGGCGACCCGCCACGCGTTTGGTTTACATCAGATTGAACAGCGCGACTTCGCCGCCGAAACTTCAGTGGAGGCGCTGAATCTGCGCGAGAGTAGCGCGTCGCTGGAGAACATCAGGCTGTGGGACTGGAAAGCGCTCCAGGACACACTCAAACAAATCCAGGCTATTCGCACCTACTACGATTTTCCCGACGTTGACGTAGACCGGTATCAGATCGACGGGCAGACTCGCCAGATGATGGTCGCCGCCCGCGAAATCGCCGTCGATAAACTTCCGGAGGCATCTCGCAATTGGATTAACCAGAAACTGATCTACACCCACGGTTATGGGTTGACCATGAACACGGCCAACGGCTTTACGCCCGAAGGCATGCCGCGTTTCATAGTTTCAAACATGCCGGTCGAATCAACCTCCCAGGACCTCAAGATTACTCGACCTCAGATCTACTTTGGCCAGGACACCAATAACGACGTCTACGTTAAGACGAAGCAAAAAGAGTTTGACTATCCGCAGGGCGAACAAAACACTTACACGACCTATGAGGGCACTGGCGGCATCCCGCTCGGAAGCGGACTACGCCGGACAATACTCGCCTGGGCCCTGGGCGATATCTCGAAGCTCCCTTTCTCCGACGATGTGACTTCAGAGAGCCGGGTCATGATTAGTCGGAATATCCGCCAAATCGTTAACGGGCTGGCTCCGTTCCTTATCTACGATAACGATCCCTACCTGGTGGTCAGCAAGGAAGGCCACCTCTTCTGGATGATCGATGCGTACACGGAATCGGCTACCTACCCTTATTCGCGTCATCACGCGGTTAGTAACCATTCAGTCAATTACATTAGGAACAGCGTAAAAGTCGTTATCGACGCCTACAACGGCACGACCCGTTTCTACGTGTTCGACAACGAGGATCCGTTAATCGCAGCGTACCGCTCGACCTT
>DATKIS010000780.1:0-12218 GCA_035543975.1 Pyrinomonadaceae bacterium | reverse complement strand
ATGGCAGTTAATGCACCTGGCAACGACATATTCACCAGCCGCGATGTCGCGGGCGAAACGCGTAGGACCGGCGAGGCGCTGGCCGAGTTCAAGCAGGCCTTCAGCCAGGCGCGCAGTTCACTGCTGAATGATAACGCGCTGGGAGAGACATCGGTGTTGAGAGCCCAGATGGCCAACCTCGACGGCGCCATGCAGGCAATGGTGGGCGAGTCGAATTTAATCTTCGCTCATTTTGAAGCCCAGCCTCAACGAGCTGGCGAACACATGGCTGCGATGGACCAGAAGTTTGGCAAGGTGAATGAGATCATCACGGCGCTGCAAAACGATCTTCGGGATCTCGAGCAGCAGCGTTTCGTGGCGGAAACAGAAACGACCCAGCGGCTGAAGCGGTTTGAGTTGCTGGTGAACGGGTTGCTAGTGCTCCTGGTCCTGTTGGTCGCAGCTTATGGCTTGAAGCTCTCGCGAAGGTTTACCGCTAGTTGGCGCGAGAAGGAGGGACATCTGGCGGCACTGGAGATCAACGAACAGCGCTTCCGGGAGTTAAGCGCCGCGTCCCCGGTAGGTATCTTCCAGATGGACGCACAAGGAAACTGTACCTACGCCAACGAACGTTTTCTCCAGATCGCCGGCCTGTCCCTGGATCAGATCGTGACCGAGGGCTGGATAAATGCCGTCCATCCTGAAGATCGACAAAGGGTCGACGCAGCGTGGCGAGCGATCAGCGAAGGTCGGGAATACGAGAGCGAGTTTCGCCTCCGTAATAAGACTGCCGCGGTCCATTGGGTCAATATGCAAGCTAACGACCTGCGGTCGGAAGTTGGGGACCTTTATGGATTTGTCGGTACGATTGAAGAAATAACGGCTCGCAAACAGACCGAGCAACTCACCTCTACTCAGTATGAGATCACGAAGGTGCTGACCAGCACCGCCAGCGTAAGAGAGGTGACGCCGAAAGCGTTGCGCCTGATTTGTGAGAATACGGGTTGGACGGTCGGGGGAATATGGCGAGTTGATAAGAGTGCGAAGTTGCTGCGGATGGTAGGGACCTGGCAAGAGCCCACCCTCGGTTCAGACGAATTCACCACACGCAGCCGGGGGATGACATTTGCGCGGGGTGAAGGTATGCCCGGGCGAGTCTGGGCAGAAGGCAAAGCCTTGTGGATTCCAGACGTGGTCAAGGACGACCAGTTTCCCCGGGCCCCGCTGGCAATACAAGATGGTTTGCACGGCGCTGGTAGCTTCCCAATTGTTTTCAATAACGAGGTGGTTGGGGTGATTGAGTTCCTCAGCACCGAGGTGCGCGACTTTGACGCTGTCCTCAACGCTATGATCAATGCGATCGGCTTTCAGATCGGACAGTTCTTTGGACGCAGGGCGGCAGAGGAATCTCTGCAGGCAAGTGAGAAGCGTTACCGCGAGCTGATCGAAAACAGCCAGGGTCTGATTTGCACGCACGACATGCAGGGCGTCCTGTTAACCGTGAACCAGGCGGCCGCCTCAATGCTGGGTTATGAACCTACCGAAATGATCGGCAAAAATCTCAGCGAGATACTCGCCGAGTCGGCGTTGCCTTCATATCACCAATACCTGAAAGCAGTGCAAACTCAGCATCAGACCAGCGGTTTTCTGAATCTCGTAGCGAAGGATGGCACAGTTCGAGTTTGGATGTTTCGTAACTCGCGCTATGAAGAGGATGGTCAGCCGCCCTACGTCATGGGCCACGCGATCGATATCACCTCACTTAAGAAAACCGAGGCCGCTCTGGCTGCCAGCGAAGAGCAATACCGAACGCTGGCTGAGGCAGCAACCGACATAATCCTGACGATTGATCGCGAAAGTACAATTACGTTTATCAACCCCGCCTGCGAAACAATCTTTGGCTATAAACCCGCCGAGTTAACTGGACAAAAGCTGGCGGCGCTGATGCCCGAGCGGTTTCGTGAGGCGCACGGAAACGGAGTGGCTCGATATATGAGCAGCGGGGTGAAGCACCTCAACTGGAACGCAGCCGAGGTGCCCGGCCTATGCAAGGACGGCACCGAGATTGATCTGGAGATATCGTTTGGCGAGTTCAAACGAGACGGTCTCCACAACTTTACCGGAATTATTCGTGACGTCTCTGAAAGAAAGCGAACCCAACAAGAGTTGCAGGCGAGTCAGGCGCAGTTATCAGGGATCATCCAGTCGGCCATGGACGCGATCATAACCACAGATGCTCAGCAAAAGATCAAACTGATCAATGCGGCCGCGGAAAAGATGTTTCGATGCACAGCGGCTGACGCTATTGGCCGTTCCATTGCTGACTTCATTCCCCAGCGCTTCCGAGAATCTCATGAGAAACACCTCCAGAGTTACTCTAAGACCGGTGCGACCGAGCGATCGATGGGCGGACTCGGAGATATTTTTGGTCTACGCGCAGATGGCGAGGAATTTCCGATCGAAGCTTCAATATCATTGGTTGACGGTGCCGAACGACTGCACACAGTCATCATCCGCGACGTGACCGAACGGAAACGTGCCCAGGCTGAAGTAGAAGCTGCCAAAGATGTTGCCGAGGCAGCCGCCCGCGCGAAATCGGAATTTCTGGCAAATATGAGCCATGAAATCCGCACCCCCATGAACGCCATTATTGGGATGACTGGATTGCTGCTGAATACCACTCTCGACCGCGATCAAGAGGACTTTGTGGATACCATTCGCAACAGCAGCGATTCGTTGCTGACAATCATCAATGACATCCTCGACTTTTCTAAAATTGAATCAGGAAAACTGGAACTCGAAGAGCTGCCATTCGATCTGCGCGACTGTATCGAAGACTCCTTGGACTTGCTGGCGACGAAAGCGTCGGAGAAAGGACTGGACCTCGCCTACATTCTCGACCGTTCAGTGCCTTCCGACATCATTGGCGATGTGACGCGGTTGCGCCAGGTGTTGGTAAATCTCTTCAGCAACGCGGTGAAATTCACCAGCAAGGGTGAAGTCGTTGTTTCAGTCTCCTCGGAAAAGATGCTCAAGAGCACTGATCTCTACCGGCTGCACTTCGCGGTAAAGGACACCGGCATCGGTATCCCCCAGGAACGAATGGATCGGCTCTTTAAATCCTTCAGTCAGGTAGACGCTTCCACCACCCGAACCTTCGGTGGCACGGGACTGGGCCTGGCCATTAGTAAGCGATTGGTGGAGATAATGGACGGCAAAATGTGGGTGGAAAGTGAAGTCGGGACCGGCTCAACTTTTCATTTCACCATCGCAACTACGGCGGCGCCGGAAACGAAAAAGACTTATCTGCGCAGCGCTCAACCTCAGTTAACTGGAAAAACGCTGCTAGTGGTCGACGATAATGAAACAAATCGTTTGATTGTAGTCCGCCAGGCGGAATCGTGGGGGATGCTTCCTCACGCGGTCGAGTCCGGAATTGAGGCGCTCAGCCTGTTAGACCATGGGCAAAGATTCGACGTCGCGGTGCTGGATATGTTGATGCCTGACATGGACGGGTTCTCCCTGGCTAAGGAGATTCGTCGCCGGCTGGACGAACGGATACTACCGCTGATCATGCTGTCATCTGTGGGGCGGCGTGAAGTTAAGGATCCCGAGGCTGAGGCAGCGTTTAGCGAGTTCCTCACCAAGCCGATTAAGCCCTCACAACTTTTCAATGTGCTGGTCAAGGTTCTGAACGGTCACCCAGTTGAGCGTTCCCGAGTCCTTCCGCAAACCAGCAGTGACCGGAAAATGGCAGAACGCCTGCCACTGAGAATCCTGCTGGTGGAGGACAACGCCATAAACCAGAAGGTCGCGTTAAGAATTCTTCAACTACTGGGGTATCGCGCCGACCTGGCGGCTAATGGCCTTGAAGCGATTGAGGCTTTAGTCCGCCAACCCTATGACATAGTTTTCATGGATATGCAGATGCCGGAGATGGGTGGGATCGAAGCGACCAAATGCATTCGGCAACGATGGCCCAGAAATGACCGCGGACTCATTGTCGCCATGACCGCAAATGCAATGCAAGGAGACAAAGAGCAATGTCTGGCAGCAGGAATGGACGACTACATAAGCAAGCCTGTCCGCATAGATATGATCCAGCAGGTGCTGGAACACTGGGGCCGACAGGTCTCCAGCCGGCGAGCGCCCGAAATGTCAGGGTCAGTGCTTGATGGGCAAGTACTTGATGCGCAAGTACTAAACGAGTTGCGCGCTTTGCAGGATGAGGGTGATCCAAACATTCTCGCCGAAATGATTGGCATGTACCTCGAAGACTCGCCCGGCCAGGTAATCCAGATCAGAGAAGCCATCGAACGAGCAGATGCGCCGGGTCTGGTAAAATCCGCACACGGTCTGAAAGGAAGTTGCGCCAGTCTGGGAGCCCGAGCACTCTGGAGCCTGTGCGACGAACTCGAGCAACTAGGACTAAGTGGTGACGTTCAATCCCCTGCTCGATTGTTGCCCTCGCTGCAGACCGAGGCTGATCGAGTCACGTCCAGCTTGAATCGGGAATTAACCTAGCGACCTCTCGAGATTGTCGTGCGGGAATGACGGGCGGGGCTACGTTCACCAACGAAGCCTTCCGGTGACTGACGTCGAGACCGATCAATACTCACCGACCCCGGTAATAAACACCTCCACGAAGTCGCGAATCTTCCGCGTAATTCTCTCTATAATCGGCCTTCGCTCCAGCACCTTGGGCTTACGTTCCAACATTCGGATAATCACATCAGGCATCGGCTTTTGATTCGTGAATAGATAGTCCGCAATGATTTGTTGGAGATTCTCGGCTTTGATCCCTTCCTCCTGGCACCAGTTTGCGACATCGAGGAATTCAATGTACGTACTGCTGTCGTCATCCCGTTTGAGATGCATCTTGTCCCGCAGGATCGTCGCCCGATCGAAAACCGTTCCGCGGTTTAGGTGATTCAGGACCTTTTCAAATTCGCTATCGCTTATAGTTTTCTTGTTATGCTTTTCGAGCTGGCCTTTGAGGTTCCGCAGCAAATCGGCTTCGTGACCGATGACAACCTTCTCATAGCCGAGACCGATCAATTGCTCGATCAGCTTGTTCTCAAGTCTTGTTCGGGTTGGGTTGAAGACATAATCGATTCAGCACGCCGCGTCAGCGGCAATCTGAATTTAGCCGTGGGTTTCAACCCACGGAAAACGTAAGAGTGCGGACCGCGTCGCGTCAGCGACCCATGATTCAATCCAGCAAATATCTCGCATCGTAATCAAGCCCATGCAATTCCATTAACCGTTCGTATTCCTCTTCGAACGATTCTTTCTCGTGGTGTTTTCGCTGGTTCTTAATGTACTCCACCACGTCCGGCACCTTTGATTTGCTGACGGTAAATGCGCCAAGCCATCTTGCCATCCGAAAAGGCGCAGGTTATCGAATTCCGTATGTATCCATTTTGATGACTCGCCTTTGAGACTTTGTGCGATCTGACTCGGTGAGATAACAGGTTTGCCATCACGAGCGCGTGAATATGATCTTCTATGCCGCCAACTTGCACAGCGGTCATATTATGTGTTCTGGCGATCCCGCCGAGGTATTGCCACACTCTGCTCTCTAAATCAGCCTTGATATAAGGCTTCCGATTCTTGGTGCTAAAAACAATAAAACAAGGACGAATAGGTGTTTGCCATTGTGCCCTTCACCCGCCGCTACACGGCGGCGTCGACGTTCGCGTCGGGTCCGTGGGTTGAGACCCACGGAAAATGTAAGAGTGCGGTCGGCGTCGCGTCAGCGACGCATGATTCCATCCGGATGCTTTCACCCGCCGCTACGCGGCGGCGTCAGCGTTCGCGTTGAGCCTGAAATCGATCTTGTCCAGATGGGCAAGTACCTTCGAAATCAGCTCATTCCTGTCCTCCACCTTCCGCCCCAGCTTAGTGCTGGTCAGGTCGAGGTCTTCGAAAAGGTGGTCAAAATCCTCTTCGCTGTCCGTCCCCATCGTGCTCTGCTCGATGTTGTTCAGAATGCGATGGAGGTCTTCGAGAATGAACACATCACCCTGTTTTCCGTTGCCGTTGCCGCGGCGTGCTACGGCCGAGAAGAGCACCGACGGTTTTAGAAAATATCCGAGCGACTCGACCGCCTCTTCGCGGATAGCTTCCAGATACTTCTTTCCCTTCTTCGAGCTTTCGTCCAGCTCCTCATAAGTTATGCCGTCGGCTTCGAGAATGTCGTCGGCATAGGTCTTCATCTTCTCTGAGAGATACTTATAGAAGATGAAGCCGAGGATGTAATCGCGAAACTCATCAGCGTCCATCTTGCCGCGCAGAGTGTTCGCGATATTCCAAAGCTGTTGTTTGAGTGATTTTCGTTGATCGTCTGACATACGGGATTTTCAGTGCTTTAACTGCTAATTGTTGGATTCTCCAGAGAGAGTCTGCGGCTGAATGACTTGTAAGGCTAACGTCGCAGTTCTTCCAACGCGATCGCCACATCCTTGCTCGACTGTTTTCCGCTCGGTTCGCTCGCGATGAATCTTCTCGCGAAGTACCGGAAGAACTTCAGTGCGACTTTGCGATTAAGCTTCGTGTCCCAGGGGCCGCATACCCCTCACCATCTCGCCCGCACCCAGTTTCGAGACGGTGCGGTAATGGGAGATGGCGGTTCCGTCTGATAGCTGGTTATTCATCGGACCCAAGCTCAGCCCGAATCGCCTTTATGGCCGCGTCGATATCTCTCTCGGTATTGAATATGTGCGGCGAAATGCGATTTCCGTTGAACCACCTCTTCTCCGCAACCTTAATCACGATGCGATATTTTTTCAGCAGGGTATCGCGAAACGCTCGGCTGTCGACCGCATCCGGAAGCTTGAATGACACCAACGCCGAGGTGAGCGGCCCAGGTGGTGGACTGACGACTTGAATCTTCGAGATCTTGCGGAGGCCCACGTACGCGCGATCGCGTAGTGCCATAAGGCGTTTCTCAACCGTTGCCATTCCTCGTTTTCGCATCGCTTCGACCGCTGCCCCCAGCCCGACCACCAGAGGCAGACTGCCAACGCCAGTCGCAGGTCCAACGAAACGAAGACTTCCCTCGCGCTGGACAGGCTGGATTATTGAACGCGCATCTTTGTTGATGTAGAGAAAACCAGTTCCTTTTGGACCCATCAGCCACTTGTGCCCCGTGGCCACGTAAGCGTGGCATCCCAACTTCCTTACATCGACATCGATGCTGCCCACTGCCTGGGCACCGTCAACAACACACAGTATTCCGCGGTTCTTTGCCAAAATTACGATCTCCGCGATTGGCATTCGCAGACCGGTCGAAGTAATCACGTGGCTTACGCTGATCACTTTAGTCTTTTCGGTAATCGCTTTCTCAAACCTGCTGATGATTGCCTTGGTGTCAAAATCGCCCGGAGCTATCGAAACCACGTCAATGTCGATACCTCGGTGACGCTTCAGGTAGCTCCAACAAATACTTCCGCCTTCGTGTTCAACGTCAGTGGTCAGCACGCGGTCGCCGCGATCCAGATTGAGGCCCAAGGCGAGGCAGTTCATCGCGTCGGTCGCGCTCCGCGTAATGAGTAGTTCGTCAGCGGTGCACACAATCAAATTCGCGATCTGTTCCCGCGCGCGATCAGTTGCAACATGAACTGCACCGTCACCATAAGCCATCATCACCGGATTCAGCTCCAGCTCATACCATGCTTTCAGGACTTGATCGAGAATGGTTCGAGGGGTAGGGCCAAGTGCGGCCGTGTTCAGATAGATCAGTCCCGGCTCGAACATGTATTCCGAATCGTCGGCAAGGCGCGCCGACAAAGCAAAGCTTTCTGACCCGGAAAGACTCGCTCCGCTCAGCAGAAAT
Organism: Pyrinomonadaceae bacterium; assembly: GCA_035543975.1. Lineage (GTDB taxonomy): Bacteria > Acidobacteriota > Blastocatellia > Pyrinomonadales > Pyrinomonadaceae > PSRF01. The sequence continues at coordinate 4,402 of DATKIS010000780.1, read as the reverse complement.
GCCCCACTTGTCAAACCCGCTAATAGCTCGCGTCGTGAAGGCTTGCTCATTTGTCTCCTTACACAAACACACTATGGTCGGCTCTGGTAAAGAACGATTCGGTAATCTTTCTTTCCAAGCGTTATTGATGGTATGAATCCGTTCCTACTTCGACCCGAAGCTTCATTGCCACTTCGCGCTTGGCTGAAGGAAGCAACTGTAGCCTCGCGCCTCAGTTGGCTGATTGTTCGGGAACCAAACTCCACGGTCCGGATGGCCTATGTTTCCCAGGCTGACCTCAGTGCGAATGGTTGGCAGATGCCGACTTAAGGTACTCAGCCCGCAACAGAAAGCTGCCCTCAATGACGATGCGCTCTCCCACAGCCAAACCTTCAACGACGGGGTAGCGGCCGTTGACTTCAGGGCCAAGTCGGACTGTCCGCATCACAAATACGTTTGGCTCTTTTGTCGCCACAAACACTACCTGCTGGTTGTTAATGTTTTGAACAGCAGTTTTCGCCACTGTTGGCGTCGTTGACTCGGCACCGCCAACCGCGGCAAACGCGATGTTCACATACATCCCAATCTTCAACTGCTGTCCGGGGTTTGCCAGTTCAACGCGAACCTGTCCGGTGCGCGTGGCCGTATCCAGAGTTGGGTCCACGTAGGACACTTGGCCACGAAAGATCCTCCCGGGATAAGCTTCCGTGGTAATGCTGGCGCCACTCCCAATTCCTATTCGCCCCAGGTCCTTCTCGTAAACCTGACCCACAACCCAAACATTGGAAAGATCCGCAATACGCAATATCTCCTTGTTCGCTTCTACCACTTCCCCGGGATTCGCGGAGCGAGCAATAACTGATCCTGTGACAGGAGCTGGCAGAGAGACCTCGGAGTTGATCTGCGATGATGATTTCAGCCCACTCACTTGCTGGTGACTCAAACCGAGCAAAAGAAGCTTCTGCCGCTGCGCAGCGACTTCGGCTTCTGCAGTCTTCAACTTGGTCATGGCCTGTTCTAACTCTTCGCGGCTGGCAGCGCCGATTTCTAATAGCCGGATTGTACGTACATGGTGTTTGTGATGCTCTTCCAACTCAGCAAGTGCCGTCAGATAACCTGATTGAGCCATCGCTAGTTCATTGCTGAACACTACCGCAAGAGGCTGACCTCGTCTGACGTTTGCCCCTAACTCGACATTCACGCGCCGCACAATGCCTCCAACCAGAGAGACGACCGGCGTGGTGCGATAAGCATTTTCCCGAACCACGCCGGTAGCAGACTGGCCACCGGTGTTTTCCTCCATCAGTTGTTCCCCTACCGCTGCGATTTTGATGCCTGCACGATCCACCATCTCAGGAGCGAGAGTCAGTTTCGTTTCAGTCAATGCTGCCGGCGTACCGGCATCCGGTTGCTCGAGCGCGAGGTTGCGTGGAGCGGGTACGGGGCGGCCGGCGCCACTCTTGTTCGAGCGGAGAACCAACCATGCGGCAACCGCAGCAACTATAAGCACCGCAAGCACCGCCGCGACGATTAGCGAATACTTGCGCCGGACGGCGCGCGTCTCAAGCTCATGCGCCAGCTCTTCAGCGGCAGGCTCGCGCTGAGCGTCTTCTATTGGATCACTCATTTGTTGTCAACTCCGGCGAGGCTGACGCTCGCGAGATGTCTACCCGGGCAAGATACGTCGCCAGCTGAGCGTCAATGTATTCATTTTCAAGTTCGATATATCGCCGTTGCTCGGCGATAAAATCGAGCAGCGATTTCGAGCCGAGTTCGTAAGTCTGCCTTATCACATCCAGATTCATGCTTGCCTGTTCTTTGACGCCGGCGCGATAGATCTCCATTGCACGCGCGGCCCGTTCATACTGCGCGTAGGCTGCGGCCACTTCGCGGCGTATCGTCAGCTCAGTAAACTCGCGGCGTCGTTTGGCAGCATCCGCGTCCGCCACCGCCGCCTCAATCGCGCCCTGGTTCTTATTCCAGACAGGAAGGCTGATCGTTACTCCGAAAGTGAGAAAATTGAAAACATCCTGGACAGGCTGCCATTGACTGGCGTCATTGAGCCCAAACACCGGAAAGCTTGAATTCATCCGCTGATAGCCGGCACTGAGACTGGCATCAGGGCTGCCGGCTACGCGCGCCGCTACGATCCTCGCTTCCGCCAAACGCTCGACAGCACGTGCCATTTCCAGGTCGGGACGAACACGCAAGGCTTGCTCAACAGCGTCAGCGATAGGTTTGAGAGGGGCTATCAAATTATTGAACCCACCATTGAGTCGGAGGGGTTCGTTGGAGGGCATGCCGATCAGATTGCGCATTTCGAGCAGGGCGATTTCGACTCTGCCTTCGTTCGTCTCACGCATAGATCTCAGACGGTTAACTTCAACCAGGACCATGTTCTGCTCCAGCGGAGGGCTGCGGCCCTCGACCACGCGCGCCGCCACCAGCTGGTAACCGCGCTGGCTGTTCGCCAGCAAATCTTCCGTAAATCCCAGCTTAAGAATCTCGGCCAGGCTTTGGCCAAACTTCGAACGAACTTCTGCGGCCAGCATCCGCTCGCGATCGGCTATGGCTCTTTCGCGCCATTCCAGCTCACGCTCGGCCACGCGGATTCGCGCAGCGCGTCTGCCGCCCAACTCAAGCGGCAGCATGCCCGCAACCATGATGGTGTTATCTTTGCCCGGCGGGATCTGCCGGCTTCCATTAATCTCGATGGCGGGATTCGCGCGCAAGCGGGCCTGCTTGACTAGACCACGCGCAGCCTCGATCTCAATGCGAGCAGCGAGCAACTCACCATTGTGGCCCAGAGCATAGGCGGCGACGGCATCGGCTGTAATTCCGTTGGTCGGATCTAAGTATGGCGATGCTGGTGGATTCTGAGTCGCATTCGCAGTCGCGCCTGATGGCGCTGCGGCATTGATCTGGGCCCGGGCTGGGCTGTTCGTGTTTGCAAAGAAATTAGTCAAAAGAATCGCGACCACGAGCCCGCCCAACGGGCGGAAGAATGTAGCCCTGGGTATCAGCCCGGGGAATTGTCCACAAAGAGAATTAACAGCCACAGAGGGGCGACAGACGCGAGCAAGGCTCTTACTAATCGTGGTTATCGGACCCTGACCAGGACTTTCTGCCGCCTTCTTCGTGGGCTCGCAGACAAGAAGGGGCGGGGTCCCCGGGCCTACGCACGGGGCTATTATTCTGCCGCCTGCTTCGCAGGCTCGTTGGTTGGTGCTCCTCATCGTCTTGTTACCGTTCGATCAACTCTCTACCGTCGCCTTTAATCTTCCTGCTTCAGGCCGCGCGCTCTTAATGAATAAAAGATCACCGGCGTGACGATCAGAACGTGCAGCAGACTCGAGACCATTCCGCCCAACACCGGTGTCGCCAGCGGCTTCATCACTTCCGAACCCGCGCTGGTGCTCCACATGATTGGCAGCAAACCGGCAACCACGGTCGAGACCGTCATCACTTTTGGTCTTAGCCTTAGCAGGGCTCCTTCCATCACGGCGTCCATCAAAGTTTTGCGCGTTAAAGTGCCGACTTCGTGTTGCTTCCGCTCCACTGCTTCTTCGAGATAAATCACCATGACCACGCCCGTTTGCACCGCAGTGCCGAAAAGCGCGATGAAACCGACCCACACTGCGACAGAAAAGTTGTAATCAAGCGCCCACAAAAGATAGATACCTCCTGTCAAAGCGAAAGGTACGGCTAGCAGAACGTGTGCGGCCTCCACCACCGAGTGGTAAATCATGTAAAGCAGCCCAAAGATGATGATGAGCACGATTGGCACGACGATCATCAGGCGCTGGCGAGCACGCTGCTGGTTCTCATACTGCCCACTCCAGGCAACGTAGTAGCCCGTTGGCATCTGCACCTGCCTCGCAATCACGTCCTTTGCTTCATCAACAAAACTCCCCACGTCACGTCCTCGAACATTCAACAGCACGGTTCCGCGAAGGAGCCCGTTCTCACTCGAGATCATTGATGGCCCCTGGACTGTTTGAATCTCTGCCAGTTGGCTCAACGGTATGGGGGCGCCGGTGGGCGAGGTAATCGGAATCTGGGCAATAGCATCGGGGCTGCTGCGAAATTGCGGAGCGTAACGGACGCGAACGGGAAATCTCCGGCGTCCTTCAATCGTGACCGTGAGATTGGTTTCCCCTATTCCTTTTTCGATAGCGTCTTGAATCGTTCCCGACTCAATCCCGTAGCGAGCCGCGGCGGTTCGATTGATCCGAATATCGATGTACGGAGCCCCACTGATCTGTTCCGGGTAAACGTCCACTGCGCCGGGCACGGTCGTGACCACCTCGGCGACGCGTCGGGACAGATGCTCTAGTGTCTTTAGATCATTACCGAAGATCTTCACCCCAACCTGCGAGCGGATGCCTGTCGTCAGCATGTCGATGCGATTGATGATCGGCAT
>DATKIS010000779.1:0-2378 GCA_035543975.1 Pyrinomonadaceae bacterium | reverse complement strand
TGCCGAACGACTTCCGCGAAAACCACTATTACCCTGCGCGCGAAACCGACGCCGCCGCTGTGCAGGTAAGACGCGAATCGACGACTGAACAGGAGAAGTTTCTTTTCTATCGGGGCGTGGGAAACTTTGATTTGCCGCTCTCGGTGAAACTGGTCGATGACCAAGTAGTAGTCAAGAATGTCGGCCCCGAACCGGTCCGCAAGGCTGTGGTCTTCGAAAACCGCGCGGGGAAGCTTGGTTATCGAATCGTCGATCTACCTGCCGACGGTTCAGCTCCGGAAACAAAGGTGAATCGTCCCGAGCTTCGCGGAGACTTCAATGCCTTGCGCCGGGAACTCAAAGCCCTACTGGTTTCACACGGCCTCTACGAAAAGGAAGCCGATGCCATGCTCGAAACCTGGCGCAGCTCGTGGTTTGAGGAAGGACTCCGCGTCTTCTACCTGATGCCGCGCCAAACCACCGATTCGATTCTGCCCATCACCATCGATCCTGAACCTGAGGAACTCGTGAGGGTGCTTGTCGGCCGAACCGAGCTGCTCACACCAGAAATGGAGCAGACGGTAATCGCGCAGTTGAAAACCCTTGACGATCCGTCTCCAGCCGTCCGGCAGACAGCTTTGAAGGAAATCCAGAGATACGGTCGCTTTACAGAGTCGGTCCTGACTCAGATTCTGAGCCACACTGGTGATCCGGTGATCAAGGCCAAGGTGGAACGGCTGCTGAACGCGAGAGACTGATAGGTGCAACCTGGGGCAACCGCATTCCGGCCTCCGGTCCTTTGAATTTGGTGGATTCATCTTTGAAGGGCAACGAGCTGATGCTGTTCGCTCCTCCGGAGCGAGACACTTAGCCCCAACGGGTTCTGCCCAATTCAGTTGCCCATCCGCCGTCTCTTCCGGCAAACTGCACCCTACAAAACACACGCGATGAGCCGGCCCCCTTGGAGTCGAAGTTGGTCGTTCGCCGCGCAACCGTCAGCACCACTCACTGAGGAGGCCTTATGGATGAAGATGTGCAACCGCAACCGGTCAAGCAGAGTTCCTTCCTCCGGCGAGCCGGCATCTATGCCGCAGTCCTGATCGTCGTTTTCCTGCTCGGCCTCGTGCCGATGTGGATCAAGTCTCGAGTGGCCGCCAGCAGTCTGGCGACCGCGGAACACCAACTAAACCTCGCTCGGATTCAGAATGCGCTTTCGGCAGCCGTCATAGACGCTCGCCGGGGCGACTACGAGCCGGCCCGTCAGGCTGCCAGTCAGTTTTTTACTTCGCTGGGTGCGGAGGTTGACAAGGGCGAGGCTTCGAATTTCAACACCGCCGAACGGGAGGGCATGAAGCCGCTGTTTGCGCGCCGCGATGAAATCATTACGTTGCTGGCCCGCAGCGATCCGGCAGCAGCCGACAAATTGTCCGACCTGTATGTAGCATTCAGAAAATTGAGTCCCTTGCCGAAAGCCTGACGATTACAAGAATAAGGACGTTTCGATGCGGTGACCTTGTGATAGGCTTTTCATATCGCTTACGTCAGAGCAGCAGCTTCAAACTAAGCTATTACATTCCGTCATAAATAAGGAAGGATCGAATGCAGCACGCTAAAACCCGAAAGCTGGTACTTCGTCTTAGCTTCGTTGTCGCAATATTGTTGGTATCGGCAGCACCCATCTTCACGCAAACCGCCTCGGCGGTCAGCGGTCGCTGGGTTTGGAAACAGGTCGCCCGGAAGAACAAGCCGCAAACACAATTCACCCTCGTGATTCATCACCAGGGTAACAAAGTGCACGGCGTCTATAATGTCGATGAGTTCATCAATGGCAAATGGCAGGGAGAAGATGGGAATCAGACTCCCTTTTCTGGTCGGGTAAACGGTTCCATCGTTGAAATTGAATTTGATCCGTCAGCTACTGTGCCCGGCTACCAGGAAAATGTGACCTATGCCGCTCCCACAGATGGCCGTAAGCCAAGTGGCGCCACGTTAACCCTCAGCGGTCCTGCATTGATTTGGAAGGTGGTCACCCCACCCGGCATCGAGGGCGTGCCTGACCGGCTTACGCTGAAGCGCGAGCGAAATGGCAGACGTTAATCGCAGCGTTTCCTCAAGAGTTCCAAAGGCAAACATGAAAATATCTAAATCGGCCATCGTGGTCGCGGTCGTATTTCTTAGTGCAAGCCTGTCAGGGTCGCCGGCGGCGGCGCAGGCCGCCGGCCAGACATCGCCGAGCGGTCTGGTGACTGACCTGTATCGGCAGAGCGCCAGAAACCGTAGCCCCTTCTTTCAAACCCGTAGTCGCACCCTGGTCAATAAGTACTTTGAAAAGAGCCTGGGCGACCTGATTTGGCAGGATGCAATCAGGTCAAAGGGAGAAGTAGGCGCCATAGACGGCG
>DATKIS010000778.1:0-3767 GCA_035543975.1 Pyrinomonadaceae bacterium | reverse complement strand
TCAAGTCCTCGTACAATCGCGTATTTGGGTTCGTCGGCAATCCGGACCGGCAGCTTGGTCTGTTCGCGGAAGAATTCGTCGAGGCCGGCAAACTGGGCACCACCGCCTGTGAGGATGATCCCGCGCTCGTAGATGTCTCCGCCCACCTCGGGTGGGAGTTCGGTAAGGGTCGTATTCACGCCTTCAACTATCTTGCGAATCACCTGCAAAACGACCGGGTAGAGTTCCCCGGCGGTGATCTCAATAGCTCCGGGACTCCTGGTCAGAACGTCAACCCCCTTGATGGTCATCTCCTCACCGAGGTCATCCGGCAACGTCGCAGACGCGAGTTCGAGCTTCAGACGCTCGGCTGACTGCGGACCGATCACCAAGCCGCGATGGCGGCGAACATGGTCGACAATCGCCGTGTTAATGTCTTCGCTGCCGAGGCGTTCAGCGCGCGCGTGAACAATCTCGCCGTTGGCAACAATCGCCACGTTGGTGGTCCCCCCACCAATATCAACGACGGCAGAGGCGTGCTGGTCATTCACCCTTACTCCGGCACCAAAAGCTGCCGCCAGTCCCTCTTCAATCATCACTACCCGGCCAATGCGCGCATGCTCGGCAGCACTGAGCAACGCCCGCGACTCCACCTGCGTGACGCCTGACAAGACACTCATGACCGCGCGCCGGCTGAAATAGGACTTACCGCCGCGGGCCTTGCGGACAAAATGCGATAGCATCTCCTTGGTTCGTTCAAAGTCTGCGACTACCCCGTCGAGCAATGGAGCAATCACGGTTACATCGCGGGCCTCGCGGCCGGACATCTGTTGGGCTTCGACGCCAATCGCTCTTACTTCGCCGGTATTGGAGTCGACGGCCACGAGCGATGGCTCATCGATCACTATGCCGCGCCCACGCACAGAAATAATGGTGGCCGCCGATCCCATATCGATCGCCATCGAATCGGAGACTAGATTCCGCAGGGCCTTCATCCCCACGAACGCCGCTGTCTTGCTCATGAACGACATAGATGTTCCAAAGAAACTCTTCTATTGATTTGAGGTTGCTTTGAGTCGGTCCGAAAGCACCCGTCTGAATTGTGTGTACTTATAGTCAGGAAAGCAACTCAAAAAAGCGCAGTGAATGAAAGGATGCGAGCGATCCACCAAAATACACGAAATAACACTAAGCCCATTTCGTGTTTCTTAGGGTCGTTTCGTGGATCGTTGTTTCCTTGTCAGGACAAGGACTGCGGAATGCTAACTCAGGATAAGGTTATTCCCGGCCTGTCGTCCTCCTTCCGCATCGGCGGCTCGACTGAAAGGCGATAATCATCCAAGCTAGCTGTTTGGAAGAAGTCCGGTTGAATGAAATTCCGCAATGCATATCCTATCCATCGAATCAGTCAGCAAAACCTACGGTATTAAGCCTCTTTTCGAGCAGGTCAGTCTCGGGTTGGATTCGGACGACCGGATCGGCGTGGTCGGGGTCAATGGTTCGGGCAAGACCACACTGCTTCGTTTGATTGCTGGTCAAATGCAGCAGGATTCCGGTCGCATCATTTTCCAGACCGGCGTGTCGACCGGTTACCTGCCACAGAACCCGCCGTTTGAACCGAATCAAACTGTACTCGACGCTGTGTTTGCTGCCAGCGATGCTCGAATGAAGCTGTTGAACGACTACGAGCGGGCCTGTCATGAACTGGAGATCGACAGTAACAGCGAGCGACGTTTACAACGGGTGTCGGAGTTGGCCCACGAACTCGAGGCGGCGGGCGCATGGGAACTGGAAACGAATGCTCGCACGGTGCTAACCAAACTGGGTATCACTGACACAGCTGCCACGATGGGCACCTTGTCCGGCGGCCAGCGGAAGCGAGTGGCGTTGGCCCACGCCTTGATTCAGAGTCCCGATCTGCTCATCCTCGACGAGCCCACCAATCATCTGGACGCCGAGACCATTAGCTGGTTGGAAACTCATTTGGCGCGTTATCGCGGGGCCCTGCTGTTAGTAACTCACGACCGGTATTTTCTTGACCGGGTCACTGGCCGAATCCTGGAGATCGACCGCGGAGCCGTGCAGTCCTTCGACGGAAACTACTCCTACTATCTGGAGAAGAAGGAGGAGCAGGAACTCAAACGCGCCGTCGAGGGGCAAAAGCGTGAAATGCTGATCCGTCGCGAATTGGCCTGGCTGAGACGTGGCGCGAAGGCACGGACACGGAAGTCGAAAGCGCGGCTCGACGCAGCCGCGAATTTGATGGCCCAGCCAAAGGAAGCGGCCCGAGTGGCGCTCGACATTTCGGTGGCCTCCAGCCGGATGGGCAAAAAGATTCTGGAGCTAAGCGAAATAACCAAGGCCTACGACGGCCGCACACTGATCGATGGTTTTAGTTACATCCTGAAGCGGGGCGACCGCATCGGTATCATCGGCCCAAATGGCGCCGGCAAGACGACGCTGCTCGAGATCATCAGCGGGCGACTGAAACCGGATGCCGGCTCGGTTGATGTCGGCCTGACAGTGAAACTTGGCTACTACGATCAGGAGAATCGCGCGTTGCCCGCGGACGAACGAGTGATTGACTACATCCGAGCGGTGGCGGAGCGAATCGAGACTGCCGAAGGCGCGTTTATCACTGCCAGTCAGATGCTGGAGAAGTTTCTCTTCACGGGCGCGATGCAATATTCACCGATTGGTTTGTTATCGGGCGGTGAGCAGCGCCGGCTCTACCTTTTGCGAGTGCTGATGGGTGCCCCGAATGTATTACTGCTTGATGAACCCACCAACGACCTCGATATTCAAACGCTGATTACACTTGAAGAATATCTGGACAACTTCTCAGGCTGCGTTATTGTCGTTAGTCATGACCGATATTTTCTGGACCGCACGGTCGAGCATATTTTCCGGCTGGAGCCCAGCGGCCGTTTGCGGCAGTACCCGGGAAACTACAGCAACTTTCTGGAGATCCGCGAGTTGGAAGAGCGAGCCGAGCCGGTCGTAAAGGCGAAGAGCCCAGCCAGCGTAGAAGCCAACCGGAAGACGGTGGTCACGAATCCGCCTGGAAAACGCAAGCTGACTTTCAAAGAGCAGAAGGAATTGGCAGCACTGGAGGCCGAAATAGAGGCAGGCGAACGCCGGCAGGTGGAAATCGAAGCGGAACTGGCCAATAACTCAACCGATGCTTACCTGGTCAATCGACTCTACCAGGAACGGGAAGCGCTGATGGCGAGACTTGCCAGTGCGCTGGATCGCTGGACCGAGTTGGCTTAACGCGGACACGAAGACACATGAAATCGCACGAGCGAAGCGTAGGTCGCATGATATAGTTTTTCAAACCAAACCTTTCGGAGTGAGCAGTGAAAAAACTGAGTGACGAAAAGACTATCGGCATTGGGATCGTCGGCGCAGGTTTTGCCCGCACCACCCAAATTCCCGGTTTCCTCAATTGCAAAGGCGCCCGGGTGGTGGCGATTACCAGCCGTCATCGTGAAAATGCAGAGGCCGTCGCCAGGGAGTTTGGGATAGCTAACGTAGCGACAGACTGGCGCGAGTTGGTCCAGCGCGAGGATGTTGATCTGGTAAGCGTGGTCACGCCGCCGGCTACTCACATGGAGATCACGTTGGCAGCGCTCGAACGCGGCAAGGCGGTGCTTTGTGAAAAGCCTATGGCCATGAACGCTGATGAAGCCCGGCAGATGACTGAGCGAGCGCAAGAGGCGCAAGTGCTGGCATTGATCGATCATGAACTACGGTTTTTGAATAGCCGCCGAAAAATGCGGGCGATG
>DATKIS010000777.1:0-5147 GCA_035543975.1 Pyrinomonadaceae bacterium | reverse complement strand
GCTCTGCTGCGGCGCCGGCTGCTGGGCGCCTGCAAAAGACGCCAACACGAAAAGGACAGCCGGTAACGAAACCATGCGAGAAAGTCGTAGGGGAAAGGCAATCCTGGATATCTTCATATTCTCTCTGCTTTTTATTCCACGGATTATACAACCGTGCCGATATTTACCTAACACACTCTTGAGTTCGAGGCCTGCGCGCCGGCAGACCGGACGGATTTTCCGAAATTCGGTTGCGTTAGGTGTCGGGCTTTTGGATGGTGAGAAGGTGCGGGCGGTTGGCTGAGGTTGGCTGATGAAGAGAATTAAGGCGTCGGACGGTGAATCGCCGTGAAATCCATCCGCCTCCAATCGTTGGTCGCGTCAATGAGGACGCGATCAAGTGGCTCAAAGGTGAACCCATCCTTGGAAGGAATCAATCGATAACCCTGTTCCGAGGGCGCCACCTTGAAGGAATAGTTTCCCTCGGTGTCGGTAGTCGAGGTCAGCACAGCTCCGTGCGCGCTAATCAGCACCACCACCACATTGGCAATCGGATTATTCGCTGCGTCTTTCATCCGGCCGGTTATCGTGACGGTAGTGCGTGGCTTGGCGGTTCTTTCAACTGGCTGAGCCGGAGCTGGGTCGGTGCTTGGCGGAGCTTGAGGAGGCGGGCCGGCGGCGGGTGTAGGCGAGGGATCGGCCGACGGAGCGGGGGAGTTCGCAGAATTCCCCGAACCTCCGCTGGGAGGAACCGATGTCAGAGATGACTGCCTCTCCGGCGTCGCCGCGGGCTGGGCCTGAACCCTAGCCGGGTTGGTCTTCAATTCCTCGCGCGCCGATGACTGCACGTTATTCGCCGCAGTCTCAGCCGGTCCTATCTGTTGGTCGAGCCCAGTGAGTGAGCCATTAATCTTTCGGTAGAGTCTCTCGATGACCCCGCGGCGAATGGAATCAGGCTCACCCGCGTTATAACTCTTGATGTAGCTGGCGAGTGCTTCCTCTTTCTTGTCCTGACGCTCGAGCGCCGCGCCGAGATGCCAGAGCGAACTACGTGCGGCCGGCGTGCCCTCAGGCAATATGTTTACCGAGCGTTTCAGGTGATCCACCGCCTCCTCCAGGCGGTCCTGGTTGAACCGGGCCCACCCAGCCAGATCTTCGATGCGTCCGCGCAGGAGATTCGAAAGCACATTCCGCGGGGCCTCCGGAATATCAGGTGTGCCCCCGGAAACAATAGCCTGGGCGCGAATGTCGCGATACTCATCAGCCTGGACGGCGACGGTCGACGCCGACATCGTTAGACCGACGTCTGCGCTACTGCGAGCTGCCTCGGCGAGTTCGAAAGCTGTCTGAAAACCAACTCCTTTTTGCAGCAGCCGGCTCGCCGCGTAGAGCTCGCGATACACGCGCGCGGTATCGTTGCCGGAAGCAAACTCCTTAGCGGCGGCGATTGCGCGCTCCTCGTTAAGTGGACCGCCTGCGGTGGCCGGGGTTAAGGCGGCGGTGAACATCAGGAGCGCCTTGAGCATTCTCGCGTTGTTCTCAGTGTCTGCTGCGGTGAATTGAAAAATACTTCCGCGGCGCTCAGGGGCAAGCAAGTCGATAAAGTTAGGACTGCGGGCAGGGTCGCGTCCCGGTAGCTGCGACTCAATCTGGCCATCCTTCAAGCTGAAGGAACGCATCAACACTTCCGCGGCCTCGCCGAAGAGACCCGCTGAAGCGAGTGCACTCCCGAGCTCATAGTCAAGAGTGGGAAACTTTCCAAACTGCCGGGCAAAGCGAATCGCCCGTTCGGCTTCCAGCGGTTTCCGCTGACCGATTAAGCCTCGCGCGACAGCGACGTAAGACCACGTGTAGCGCGGTTCGACCTCGATAGCTTTGCGGCCGTGCAGGAGGGCTTTTTCGCTATCGTCGTGCGCGGCAAACCAGTAAGCAGCGCCAGTCAAGAGCGACAGGTTGCGTGGATCAGCCTTCAATGCACCGGCGAGTTCACTTTGCGCTTCCGCCGTGCGGCCCAGATCGAAAAGTGACAGTACCAAGCCGGCGCGGGCGGCCTTATCGCCCGGCTCGGCGATGAGTTGTTGTCGATAGAGTTCATGTGCCTGTTCAGGCTTGCCCAGCGCGCGGCTGAGGTCGGCGAGCCCCCGTCGAGCCGGCTTCGAATTGGAGTCAAGCTCGAGCGCCCGTTTGTATTCGCCGGCTGCTTCTTCCAGGCGCAACGAAATATGCAATGCCAGTCCCAGGGCCTGATGTGCCTCGGCGAGATCCGGAGCGAGACTAACGGCCTTGTTGGCTATACGCGTAGCTTCAACGCCTTGCTCAATACCAACGTAAAAAGCCGAAAGCGCTACTAGCCTTTTCGGATCGCCGCCAAACTTCGCCTCGATGTCCTGAGCAGCCTTCATCGCGGCTGCGTTCTCACCACGCATGTATAGATTGAGCGGAATTTGGGAAATCACTCCCAGGAACAGTTTCTCGGAAGCGTCCGCGGGGACTTCGGCTATTGCCAGCATCAGCTGTGCGGTGCCGCCGGCGCTATCGCCCTTTTTCAACTTTTGATCGCCAAGGGCGGCATACGCACTAATCAGAAGTTCGATCGCGCGCGGTTTCGACTTGGAATCAGGGTGTTCCTCAAGAAACGTTTTCAGCTTCGCGACTCGAGCATCAAGCGGTAGCGTGAGGGTCAGCTCCACTTCTTCAGATTCATCCTCGTCGATCAGTAAGGCTTCCGCTTCGCTGATTTTCGCGGGCGTTTTATCCGGTCGGGGCGCGGTTGGTTTTGCCTTGGCGACCGCATCGCCGGCCGGATTCACCTTCGTAGTCTCTATGGGCGCAGGGGTCGGCTGCGTGATCGGCGGTTTTACTATGGTCGAACCGGTAACTGTAGTTTTCGCTATCCGGGGTCTGGTCTCATTACCCGAAGGGGTCGGCGCGAATTCAGCTGTCACAGGAGTTGCGCTGGCCGTTTCCGAAGCCTTCTGAAACTCAGCCGGGTCGACCGCCAGCTTCTCGGCCACCACACTGACGAAACGTTCAATGCCGGCGCTCACACCTTCAGTGAATTGACCGGCATTAATCATCGTGCGCATGCGCTGACTGATCGCGCCCAGCACGCCCTCCGGCAGGTCGGTTTGGGCTGCCTTGCTGAACAAAGCAAACGACTGCTTTTCCTTCGCGGCCACCACCAACAGCAAGGTTCTTTTGGAACTGGTGCGGACTCCCACATCCCAATTCGCCGCTAGTTGTCGTGCAAAAACGGAAATCTCAGGTCCCCCGGTTGTCTCAATCGTAGCCACCACTAGTTCGATACCGGATTTCTGATGAACGTTTCTCAAAACGGTGTCCAACTGTTGACGGGCAGGGTCAGCAATCACTCCCGCAAAATCGTTTACGTAACCGGCCCGCGATGGCATCTGGCTCGTGGTCTGGGCCAGCTGGACCACTCCGGCTGACAGGAAGAAGATCAGGGTACAACTCACGACGAGTAGTCTCTGCGATTTCCGATGTTCAGATAATTTCATGCTTTCGACTCTCAGATTTAATAATGTAGGGTGAAGCGCCGCTTCTCGATGATTCCAGCTAATCCAATGGGAGACTTTGGCGGGCATGATAACATCGCATGCTTTTCACAGCGAGGAGGGCTTGGATCTCTGACTCAAGCTCGCGGAACGCGTTCGTGTCGTTTGGTGTGATTTCGTGGATCGTTTTTTGGTCTTGAACAGCCCACGGCCATTCTATGAAAGACGAGTATCAAGATTTACCTCTCGGCGAACTCGATGAAGCCTGGGCCCTCGCACTTGCCGAAGCGGAGAGACGCGCCCGTACGGCCGGACGGTCAGACATCGCGACCTATTTGGCCCTGCGCACCTCGAACGATCTCCTGCGAAAGACCGGTCGGGATTGGCTCCACGGAATGTTCAACTCTCTGGCCGCCCAGGCAAACCGGGCGGGCGCCGGTATTCAGATCTCCACCGAAGAAGGTCATCGATTCAAGATCGGTAACTCGACTATGGTTGGCTCTCGCCTGACGTTGGCCAATGGCGTGCGAACTCTCTTTGTTGAGGTGGGCTGGCCGCGCACTCCGAGCGATGGCTTCATTCGGGGAGGTGGTCTGGCTTGTGCAAACGTCAAACACCTGGGAATCAAATCAGCTGATGAACAGCTTCGCCTCGTAGTCGACCCTGGCGGCCTCCCGCGCTGGAAGTCGCAGTCAGACCATGCTCAACACCATGAAATTCATGAGGCAAACCTCCGCCATCACTTGGCCGTCCTCTTGAATGAACCGCAAAAGTCCTCCCGCCGCTCCTGACGATTTCCGTTGCCGGGTGCACGTTTTCGAACCGCCGCCCATATATCAGAATAATTCACCCCTGAACAAAAAGCCTTCAAGTCGGCTTCAAAAACAGGAAATCAGTGGAAAGTTCTGTCTCGATGACTTGGGCACAATCCTTGCCAAAGATAAAAACGCTCGCCGTGTTGGTGTCCCCAGGACGAGCGAATAAACCGGGTTGGCCAGTGAAGCGACTACCGGCCGACTATTGAAAGATTCTAGGAGGATAGGGATGACAAACCGACGCAGGCTGAGTTTTGCAATTTTCGCGGCTGCCATTCTGGCGCTCTGTTTGCCCGTGCTGGCAGCCGCTCAGGGCGGTTACGGATACCCGGATTACCGGCGTAACCGCGACGACAACTATGGCCGTTACGACGAACGATACCTGAGAGACTCGATTCACAGGTTGGATCGGCTGGCCAAAGATTTTGAGCGAGACGTTGACCGGGCCCTCGATCGCAGCCGCCAGGACGGTACGCGACGAGAGGATCAACTCAATGGTCGCGCAAACAATTTCCGTCGGGCAGTGGGCAACTTGAAATCAGCTTTTGGGAACGGCCGCGATATTAATCGCAGTCGCGACGAAGCTCAGCGAGTTTTGCAGGAAGCACAGCAGTTTGATCGAATGGGCAGAAGGATCGACGGCCAGGTAGCTTCCGAGTGGTCACAGATTCAGCAGGAACTGCGCGTGATCTCGGACGCTTACGGCCTGGGTTACGGCGGCTACAACAACGGTGGCTATTATCCGAATGACCGCAATGACGATTACCGCCGGAACGACCGCAACCGGAATCGTACTAATAACAATAACGATTGGTGGCGGAGAATTCCGTGGCCTAAC
>DATKIS010000776.1:0-13471 GCA_035543975.1 Pyrinomonadaceae bacterium | reverse complement strand
CACCGCAATATCAACGCGGCCTTGTTCGTTCCCGCGACATAAGTTGAGATAGAAGTTTTCAGCGAAGAGCTTCGCGCCCTCGTCCGTGATCTTCTTGCGCATGGCCACCACGGCGGGAATCCCCATAGCGACCAGTTCCTGGGCCACGCCGGTCAGCGATCTGGTTGAGCTCTGGGCGCCGCTGCAGGAGTTCAGCACGACCAGCTTCATGCAAGGATAGTTCTGAAAAAAATAAGAGAACTCTTTTGCGCTGATCAGATCCGGCTCATCGCCTTGCTCACTGTTGAGCACGAGACAACCTTTCTCCTTTAAGAAGCCGCCGTGGCCAATGAAATGGATGA
Organism: Pyrinomonadaceae bacterium; assembly: GCA_035543975.1. GTDB lineage: Bacteria > Acidobacteriota > Blastocatellia > Pyrinomonadales > Pyrinomonadaceae > PSRF01. The sequence continues at coordinate 13,130 of DATKIS010000776.1, read as the reverse complement.
TGTGAAACTGATGGTCCACAAGTTGCCGGCTAATATCGTCGGACGTAACCTTGCCCTCAAGTACCTTGATCTCGAGTGTGTTCTGCAGCCCCGTCACGGCGTCCTGAATCGTGCGCATCTCCTGGGTGGTGTCGAGACCCGAGCCACCGGGAATGATCGCCAGAATTCGAATAGGAAGGCTTGTCTGCAGTTCTCTGATCGGCTTTGGCAGTTCAATATACCGGGTGAGCAGGGTTTCGGTTGAGGTGGCGAGAAAGCAATCCCGGCCGGAATCATAGAGCAGTTCCCAGGGAAGAGCTGCCAGTTCGGGCGGCTCGATTCTCAACCTAATCCGCACTCCAGCGCTGTCGTCAGCGTAAACCTGACCGAGGGCCTGATGGTAGAGGACGCCTATGGCCCCATCAAACAGGGCAGTGAAGAGTGATCCGCCTACTTGCTTGAGAAAAGCGTCATCAACATCACCACTCGAAAGCTTCTCGGCAGCAGCATACGTCTGATCCAGGGCAGCCGGTAAGAGCCTTCCCTGGTTTTCACCCATGGATTCAGAGCGTGCCCTGGTCTCATAGTGGTCCCCGGTTTGACCACCGATCCACACGTCGAAGTCGTAATACTTCATGGGTTAAGTAGTAACGGTTTGGGTTACAGAGACTTGGGATTTCCAAACAATACACTTGGCCCCGCGAGTCATGAGAATTAGGGCAAACCGACCTGACGGAATGAGAGGTCTAACTAATATGAAAATTGGGTGAACTAACGTTTCAATGGGCACAAAAATACAGCAAGCGTGATCAACCGGTCAAGGTTGTCACGTTGCTGGTCAGGTCGCTACCACCGAATGCAGGTTTGTTACTTGATTGGGGCTGTCAGTGTGCTCGTTGGGTCGCGAGTGAAAGCCGAATCGCCTCAACCTCAAACCAACAACACAACAAAGTCGGGATGGCTCATTCCACAGTTACTGATTTCGCCAGATTTCTTGGCTGATCCACATCGCAGCCACGTCGCACCGCAATGTGATATGCGAGCAGCTGTAACGGGATAATCGAAAGAATCGGCGACAGTAAATCACTGGAGGCGGGAATCTCGATTACGTGGTCAGACATTGTTGACGACATCGTGTCTCCTTCAGTTAGGACTGAAATCACAATGCCCTCGCGTGCCTTGACCTCGACAATATTGGAGTGGGTCTTTTCATAACGCAGTTCGGAGGAACGGTTACCTTCTTCACGCGAGTTGATAAACATCACCGGCAAGCGTTCGTCGATCAATGCGTTTGGCCCATGCTTCATCTCGCCCGCAGGATATCCTTCGGCGTGAATGTAGGAAATTTCCTTAAGCTTCAAGGCACCTTCCAGCGCAACTGGAAAGTTAATGCCGCGACCGAGGTAGAGAAAGTCGGTAACTCGAAAGAACTCCTTCGACAGCTCCTCGATGTTGTCAGAATCGTTCAACAAATGTTCGAGTTTGACTGGTAATTCGGCCAATTGCTGCGCATGGTGCTTGGCCTCTTCCGGCGAAAGAGTGCCCCGGAGTTCACCAAGATATAGCCCGAGCAAATAGAGTGCGACCATCTGGCAAGTGAACGCCTTAGTAGATGCCACCCCAATTTCGGGACCAGCGTGGGTGAGAATCGTGCCGTCTGCCTCGCGCGTGATCATCGAGCCGTGAACATTACAAATAGCCAAAACCTTTGACCCGAGTTGTTGGGCCTCCCTGAGGGCTGCGATGGTATCGGCGGTTTCGCCTGACTGCGTGATGACCAACAGCAAAGTGTTGTCGTCCATCACGGGTTCGCGGTAACGAAACTCTGAAGCGTAGTCAACCTCAACCTGGATCCGGGCGAGTTGCTCGATCATGTACTTGCCCGCCAGGCCGGCATGCCAGGACGTACCGCAGGCGGCGATCTTGATCGAAGTAAAGCGCTTGAAGTCGGCCTCGGTGATGTTCTTCATCTCGTCAAGGAAAACCCGGCCGGTATCGAGAGAGATACGTCCCTGCATGGTGTCTCTCACGGACCGCGGTTGCTCATAAATCTCCTTGAGCATGAAGTGTTTGAAGCCGCCCTTTTCCGCCATGATTGGATCCCAGGTGATGCGCTGAATCGCGGGCTGGACGGAATTGGCTTCGAAGTCAGTCACTCGTACCGCATCTTTGTTGATGATGGCCATCTCGCCGTCACCGAGAAAGAACACGTCTCGAGTATGTTGCAGGATTGGTGGAATGTCTGAGGCCACAAAGAATTCACGGTCGCCGAGTCCGATGACGACCGGCGGACCCTCTCGGACCGCGATGATGGTGTCCGGCTCGTCGGCATTGATGATCGCGAGTGCGAAGATACCCTTGAGGTCCAGCATTGTCCGGCGCACGGCCTTTTCGAAATTGTGCTCTTCTTTAAGGTACTCCTCAATCAGGTGAGCGATGATCTCGGTATCGGTTTCCGTGACAAACTGATGATCGCTTTTGCGCAGGCGCTCTTTCAATTGCAGATAGTTCTCGATGATGCCGTTGTGGACCACCACCACTCGTCCGGTACAGTCACGGTGGGGGTGTGCGTTCTCTTCAGTGGGCCGGCCGTGGGTGGCCCAGCGGGTGTGGCCAATTCCATAGGTGCCGTCGAGAGGGGTTAAGCGAATGACCTCTTCAAGATTCCGTAGTTTTCCTTCGGCCCGCCTGATCTCGAGATCATGGCTTTCATTTACTACGGCAATGCCGGCAGAGTCGTAGCCTCGATACTCCAGCTTGCGGAGACCATCAATAATTAGCGGTACAACCTGCTTGTTTCCCACGTAACCAACAATTCCACACATAAATTAAAAAGGATGAAGGATCAGGGCTGAAAAGACTCAATGGCTCAGCCCTTGGGTTCATCGCTCCTTTCGAGGCGTTTTTTGACGACTGCGGGTACACCGGCAACGAGGGTGTTGGGGGGCACATCTTTGGTGACGACGGAACCGGCGGCGGTGACCGAGCCTTTGCCAACTCTGACTGGAGCTACCAGCATTGTGTCAGAACCTATCTTCACTTCGTCTTCGATGACGGTTTCGTGCTTGTTCTTACCGTCGTAGTTGCAAGTAATGGTGCCCGCGCCGATGTTTGTCTTTGATCCGATAGTCGCGTCGCCGAGATAAGTAAGATGCATCGACTTCGAGCCGCGTCCCAGGCGCGATTTTTTTACTTCGACAAAATTACCCACCACCGACTTTTCTTCGAGTCGGGTGTTCATCCGCAAGTGTGCAAATGGTCCGACCGAACAGTTTGATTCGACTTCCGAGTCAACAATGACGCAATGATCTTTGACCACGACGTTATCTGCCAAACGTGAATTAGTGATGCGGGTGCCCGATCTGATCTCACAGTTATCGCCTATTCGGGTGTTGCCCTCTATGGAAACGCCGGGGTAGATGACACAATCTCGGCCAATCTCAGCCTCTGCACTAACGTACGAATGCGACGGATCGATGAACGTGACGCCACCATCAGTCATAAGTCTGCGGATTGTATTGCGACGCAGAAGGTTCTCAAACTCGGCTAACTCAGCGCGCGTATTTATGCCTGAAACTTCGCGAGCGTCGCCGTGAAGGCACACATTGACCGCGTCGCCGTCGGAAAGAAGTATTTCGGCCACGTCCGTCAAATAGTATTCGCCTTGTTTATTGCTCGGGCCGATGCGCTCCAGTGCCGAAAACAATTTACGGCTGTCGAAGCAGTAAATGCCCGAGTTGATCTCTTTGATTTTCTGCTCCTCGGGCGTGGCATCCTTCTGTTCCATTATCCGCACAAACCTATCTTCATCGTCGCGAACAATTCGGCCGTAGCCAGTCGGGTTTTCCAGTCGCACGCTTAGGATGGAACAGGCTGCGCCGGCCGCCTTGTGGTTCTCGATGAATCCCTCAAGGGTTTGCGAGCGAATCAGAGGTACATCTCCCGAGAGAATGAGGACGAGGGAGTCTGTCTCCGCGAGTTGAGCGCGAGCCGCCCTCACGGCGTCGCCAGTCCCGCGCTGCTCGGTTTGCAAGACGAACTGGGCCCCATCGACCATTCTGTTGCGAACGGCAGTCTCTACTTCGCCGGCTTGATGACCCACAATTACAAAAATGTTTTCCGGCTCGAGAGCTTTGGCGGTTCGACAAACATAGATGATTAAGGGCAGTCCGCCAATTTCATGTAGGACTTTGGCTCTCGCAGACTTCATCCGAGTCCCGAGTCCGGCCGCAAGAATGAGTACCTGAAGCGATTGATTGGATTGGCGAGGTGGCAAAAGGGGGCTTTTCTCTAACGGATCCATGGTTATGCGGAGGCAACTGGTTGTGCACAAGCCAGGTGCCGGCACGTCATCACGACCTTGGCTAAGCGTGCCGAGTCGTGGCGTACCTTTTCGCTTTCTTCGAGAAGATTGGTGCGGATGACGTGTGTTGACTTGTCGAGGACGGTATCAATCGAGTCGTCGTCAATGCCGATCTGGTGCGCTCCCTCGAGTGCGTAACGTTCAGACTGATCCTTAGTAATCCGCTTGTCATTCACGATCACAAAATCAAAATGAATTTCCGGGGCATAGCTCTTTACAGTCTCCAAATGCTGGCGGGCGGTGTAGTTGTCCGTCTCACCAGGTTGGGTCATCAGGTTGCAGATAAAAATCTTTGTTGCAGAGCTTTCACCTATTGCTTGCGAGACCCGAGCCACCAGCAAATTCGGCAAGATGCTCGTATAAAGCGAGCCCGGACCCACAGTAATGATGTCGGCTGATCGAATGGCCTTGAGCACTGCAGGGAGCGGCAAACAGGTTTCGGGTTCTAATCTCAGGCCTCGAATTGCGGCCCGAGATGCCGATATTTGGGTTTCGCCAAAAACAACACTCCCGTCTTCAAGTTCAGCCACGAGCCGGACGTCGCTGATGGTTGCCGGGAAAATATGACCCTTGCTCGCAAGGACCTCAGACGAAAGTCTAACTGCCTCAGTGAAGTCGCCGGTTACTTCGGTGAGTGCTGCCAGAAACAGATTGCCAAAGCTGTGGCCACCCAATTCACCATTGCCGCGGAACCTATGGCGAAACAGGCGAGAAAGAAGATTTGAATCTTCCGAAAGGGCAATCATGCAGTTGCGGATGTCACCAGGTGGAAGCATTTGCAACTCATCCCGCAAACGGCCCGAACTACCGCCGTCGTCTGAAACAGTAACTATGGCCGACAAGTTCTCAAGCCACAGATCCTCAGACCCGCGCTCGTTGACCAAACACTTCAGCCCTGCCAGTAGAGTGGACAGGCCGGTGCCTCCACCCAGGGCGACCAGGTTTAGACCGGGATTTTCTTCAGGCGAATAATTCAAGCGCGAGATTCTCCTATTCGGTCGCGAGTGCGGCGGGATGCCGGGCGGAATCATACCTAAAAGGGCAGAAGTTTGAAACAGAAGTTAATTGAACGCGAAGCTGGCGCTGCTTGGCTCTGGAAACACTAAAGGCGGGGTTGAAAAATCAACCTGTCGAAGTCAGGATCGTTGCGTAGGGAAGAGAGATCATGGTCATGCTGGGCTCTAACGCGCAGAGTTGGCTGGAGGTCCAGGGCGCGTTGAAGCGATTGCAACGCGAGATCAACTGCCCCGAGACGGGCACGGGTTGCGGCAAGTCCGTAATGGATATGCGCGGCTTCAGGTTCCCGTTTGAGGGCTCGTTCAAACATTTCCTGCGCTGCGACGTACTCGCCGCGGTTAAGTTCGATCACCCCGCGGTCATAGAGCGAGTCGGCGTCACGCGGAAGCATGTTCTCCGTGCGCAAACGCGCATCAGAAACGGAGAGGTAAGTGCGAGCGCGCGCTGCAACTTCCGACACCTGTGAATATTTCTCCAGTAGTACGCGAAATTGATTGCGTGCCTCGCCGAAACGGCCTCGCGTGAATTCCTTGTGGGCGCGCTCGAAAGCTTTTAAGGCGGCCGACTCATCGATGGTTGGCTGACGCGGCGGCGCCTGAACGATAGCTGCAGGTCGTGGTGCGCGGACAGCGGCGAGCTTCTGAGTCTTTTTGACTCTCAGCTCTACCGACTTCTGAGTAGTGGAAGTGGATTTCCGCGTAACTGCCTTACGGGCTGGTGCCTTTGGGGCGACGCGTTCTTTCGAAGCAGCAGTCTTCTTCGACGTAACCTTAGGGATAACTTTTTTGGCAGCTTTACCTTTAGCTATAACCTTCGCCTTCAAAGATTTTTTTGAAACGGCCTTCTTCGCAGCTACTGCGCGCTTGGCTTTTGGACGGGTAGTCTTTGCGTTTTCCGTACGTCTTTTGGCGGCTGTCTTCGGCGAAGACTTATGAGCCGCTGTGCGTGACGTTGAACGTCTCAAACCTTTTGTAACTGCGCTCATGGAAGCTTCAAAGTGACAGGGTTAGTGTGGAGTAAACGGTGCGAAGTTGCGCCGGGAGAGTAACATAGCCGCTTCGCTTTATCAACGGGAAAAGACTAGCGCTTTGCCACAAAACGGCCCAAAACGATGAACAATGACAGTAAACGCTGAACAAAGGAAAACACTTGAAGCACATTGTTGGCTGTGTTACAGTGCCTTCCGGCTTGGCAAGTTGACAGCTACCCAGTCGATTTGACATGAAGCAGCGGAAAAACCGCTTTGTCTTCAGCGGCTTGACCCCTAGCTCGATTCACACAATCAGCGCCCGCCAGTAGTTCCACCCTTCAATAGAAAGCTGTATTAATGGCAGACACCCCTATTCTGCTCCATCAGAATCAGTATCACCAGCTTAAGGCTGTCCTTGCCCGACTGCGGATGGACTCGGCGGCTCGTGTGGTCTTTTTGGTGGATAAAGACGGTCAGGAGATCGCTGCTCAAGGAGAGATCGGAAATCTCGACACGACCAGCCTTGCCTCGCTGGCGGCTGGAAATGTCGCCGCCACAGGTGGCATGGCTCAGCTGATTGGCGAAAAGGAGTTTCCAACCCTTTCTCACGAAGGCGAGCGCGAAAGCATACACATCTCAGTGATCGGACGACTGCTCCTGATTGTAGTTTTCGACGAACGCTCGACCCTGGGTCTGGTGAAGCTCCGGAGCAGGCAAGTCTCACAACAACTGTTGGCGATGATCGAGGAGATCACCCAAGCCGGATTAGACGATCACGACTCACCTTTTGCCGGCATCACCGATGAAGACATCGACAGTCTTTTCAAGTAAATCTTCCGAAGAATTAAGAGCCTTATGACCTTCATAAACTACGCATCAAGAGAGATTAATTGCAAGATCGTCTACTACGGACCCGGGCTCTGCGGAAAGACGACAAATCTCCAGCACATTTTTGAGGCCACCGCGCCTCAGGCTCGAGGGAAACTCATCAGCCTCGCGACAGAAACAGATCGGACGCTGTTTTTTGACTTCATGCCGCTCGAGCTGGGTACGGTGCGTGGCTTCAAAACGCGTTTTCATCTCTATACGGTTCCAGGCCAGGTTTTTTATGACGCCTCACGCAAGCTCATCCTGAAGGGTGTTGACGGAGTGGTCTTCGTCGCGGATTCGCAGGAAGAACGTATGGATGCAAACGTCGAATCGTTGTACAACCTTGAGGAGAACCTACGCGCCCAGGGCTACGACCTCATGAAGCTTCCGTACGTTCTTCAGTTGAATAAACGAGACCTGCCTAATATTGTGCCGGTAGAGGATTTGGCTGCGGAGCTGGTTCGCAAGGCTGAGCCGGTAGTGGAAGCGGTAGCTTCAAGCGGGGCCGGAGTGTTTGATACGTTGAAGGCAGTCGCGAAGCAGGTCTTAACTGAACTCCGGAAAAGCTAACGGGTGAACATCACCGAGCTAGTCCAGCGACTTGAGCATTAGCAAGCCATCCCCGCCATTTGAATAGTATTTCGGCAACCGTTGAGTTACTGCATAGCCCAAACGCTGGTAAAGCTTTTGAGCAGGTACATTCAGCGATCTCACTTCCAGCCGCACTAACCGAACGTTTCTCTGTCTAAATCCCTTCTCAACGTCGGCCATCAAACGCTTAGCCAGGTGCCGCCGGCGATGTTCAGGTGCCACGCCTACGGTGGTAATGTGACCGGTGTGGTCAGGTTCAATCAATCCGATCACAAAGCCAGCCATTGATCCATCCGAAGTTGCCGCCCGAAACGAAATGGATTCAGGTGCGGTGAGAAGATATTCAAAGGTTTCGCGGCTATAGGCTTCACCATCTACGAAACAACGCTGATCCAGGCGCCAGCATTCATCGAGATGTGAAATCGTCAACGGTCGAATGTCATAACGAATGCCGACCGCTGCCGGCGCCGTTCTTTCAGGCTCTACCGGGAAATCTTTTGATGGTGGTGACCACCAGCGGGAACGAATTTTTTTGAGTACTGCCATAACATCAAACAGGTAGTGCGTGCTGTTGTTTAGTTTACCATCATCGATTTGATGTGCACTAGATCACAAGCATACAGTCACCATAACTGTAAAAGCGAAAGCGCGAGCTCACAGCCTTTCGATATGCCTCAAGCGTGAGATTCTGGCCCGCGAACGCGCTAACAAGTAAGAGTAGCGACGAGCGAGGCAGGTGGAAATTAGTTAAGAGCGCATCAGTAACCCGAAACTGGTACCCGGGAATAATTGTTAGCCCAGTCTTCTTCTTTTCCGATCTCACTAATCCGTCAGCGTTTGCCGCTGATTCAAGCGCCCGAACTGTCGTGGTGCCGACAGCGATCACGCGACCCCCATTCCCCCTACTATCATTGATCGCGCGCGCGGCTTCTTCGCTAATTTCGTAATACTCAGCATCAACCCGATGTTGCCGCAGGTCATTCACTCGGACGGGTTGAAATGTTCCATAGCCGACGTGCAACGTGATCTCTATCACTCTAGCCTGGCGGGCCAGGATGGCTTCCTTAACTCGAGGAGTAAAATGAAGTCCGGCTGTAGGTGCGGCTATGGCTCCCTTCTCGCTCGCGAAGACGGTTTGATACCGCTCATCATCGGTAGGCGAGGTTCCCTCCGGTCGTTTGATGTAAGGAGGTAGAGGAGTTTCGCCAAGTTCGTCGATTAGGGTTTCCAAGGGCTGTTTGCCCTCAAACCTTAGCACTCTAAAACCATTCGGAGCGTCTTCCAGCACCTCAGCCTGTAAACTAGAGCTGCCAAATCGAATACGAGCGCCTGATTTCAACCGGTGTCCGGGCCGGACCAGCGCTTCCCAGACTTGGCTGGTGCTTTCACCCAAGGTCCGTGAAGAATCTTCGGCCTCTATCTCTCGGACCAGCAACACCTCAACGCGACCCCCTGACGGATCCCGTTGTCCAATCAGCCGGGCAGGGAAAACGCGAGTATTGTTTACAACGATTACATCGCCGGGCTGGAGGTATTCCGGAAGCGTTTCAAACTTGGAATCGAGAAAACGTTGGGTATCCCGGTTAACTACCAACATCCGTGACGCATCGCGCCGCGGCAGTGGTTGCTGCGCAATTAGTTCCTCAGGAAGATCGTAGTCAAATTCCGAGAGTTGCATCTTAGGTCGATTGAGGTAACGGCGCTGGAGTCGGGTAGTGAGGGTGCTCACGATGGAACACTGCCGTGAGCTGGGCGCCAAACAACAGGATCAGACTCGAGACATAGCTCCAGGTCAGTACAGCAACCACAGCGCCCACCGATCCATAGATTTGATCGTAGTGAAAATAGTTGAGCGCCCAGGCAAATACATACTTCGCCACCTCCCATAAAAGGCCGCCGATTATGGCTCCCGGCAGCGTGTCGCGCAGCGAGACTTCCGCCTTAGGCATAAAACGATAGACGACGACAAACAGCGTCACAGTCACCAGGAAACTTGCGACGGCGAAAATGCCCTGCCAAAACACGCTACCAACTGAAAGCAGCAAAGGATAATTTGCCGCTTGCCTTGGCGAAACCCGGTCGGCAATCTCCCTGAGTGCAACCACCATTGAGGTAATAAAAACGGAGACCGCCAACAGTACGCCTACGATTCCGATCATTCCGATAGTCAGTACGCGTCCGTGCCAGAAAGCCCGGGAAGTCGATCCCCAGATTCGATTCAGCGCCCGCTCGATTACAGCGAAGACCCACGAGCCCGCCCAAAGCGTAACTATCACGCAGGTAATTATCGTGCCCGTTCCCACCGAAGACATCGCCCTGATCGTCTCGCGCAAAAACTTGCCTGAGCCTGGATACACTTCAACTGCATGGGTCAACATCTCAGTTGCCGCATCTATCTGATTGCCGATTCCGAGTAACAACAACAGGGCGGGGAAGAGTGCCATTAGCCCAAAATAACTCATGGCAGCAGCGGAGGTGTAAAGGTCATTTTCGTGAAACTGATGGAGACTGTGGCTCAATATGGAGCGCCAGGGTCCGCGGTTGCGAACGCCGAAGGAATGCCGCGTAAATGACGTGAACCTTCTCATTGGAGAACTCGGGGGGAGTCTTTCTAATTCAACACACCCTAGCAAATTCTTTACTGAGAATCGAACAGGCTGGGCTTGAGGATACCGGTGGGTTTGATGCTGAAGTGATCGTATGCCAGGCGGGTAGCCATGCGGCCGCGCGGGGTACGATCCAGAAAACCGATCTGGATCAGATAGGGTTCGATAATTTCTTCAATAGAGTCCTTTTCCTCATGGATAGATGCCGAGATCGTTCCGAGACCCACGGGGCCGCCGTTAAACTTCTCGATTATGGTGTACAAAAGCTTGCGGTCCATTTCGTCGAGGCCAAAGGTGTCGACTTCCATTCGATTAAGCGCATCGTTGGCGACTTCTCTGGTGATGCGTCCGTCGTAGTCGACTTCGGCATAGTCTCTGACTCGGCGCAGTAGCCGATTAACGATTCGCGGTGTGCCGCGCGAGCGGCGCGCAATTTCACGAGCCCCGTCTTCATCGATCGCCACACCCAGAATCTCCGCCGAACGTTTACAAATAACTTCGAGATCTTCGTGTGGATAGAAATCCAGATGAAACACGATGCCGAAGCGACCGCGAAGAGGTGCCGTTAGTAAACCCGCCCGGGTTGTGGCTCCGACCAAAGTAAACTTCGGCAACTCGAGTTTTATGGATCGGGCGCCGGCTCCCTGACCTATTAGTAGATCGAGTTGGTAATCCTCCATCGCCGGATAGAGCTTCTCTTCCAGAGCCGGCAGGAGGCGATGAATTTCGTCGATGAAGAGGACGTCGCCTTCCTGCAAGTTGGTCAGCAGGGCAGCAATGTCGCCTGCCTTCTCGATTGCCGGGCCGGCAGTGGATCGAAGTTCGGCGCCCATTTCATTGGCGATTATGTGGGCCAGTGTGGTTTTGCCCAAGCCGGGTGGTCCGGTCAAGAGAACATGGTCAAGCGCTTCCTTACGGTTGCGGGCGGCTTGCATATAGACCCGCAGGTTTTCTTTGACCTGCTTCTGGCCGATATATTCCGTGAGTTTGGACGGACGAACAGTGGATTCAAACTGCCGTTCGTCGTCGCTCAGCGGCGTATCCCGTACTCGTGCTGGTTCTTCGCTCGACATAGTTTTTGTAACGCAAACTGTTAGTTTGCGATCCGTTCCTGGTCTCTCGCGTCACACCGCAAACTTCAGTTGCTTTAAATTGGCTAAGCCTTCGCCAACTTGCGCAGGCTGCGTCGCAAGATCAACTCAACCGAAATATCGCCGCCCTCATCCATCGCTGACCCCACCGCTTTTTCCGCAGAGCCTCTCTGATAACCAAGATTCAGTAAGGCCGACAAGACGTCGGAGCGCATGGAGTCTTCAGTCGGAATTGACTCTCCCGCGGGTGTTTTCGCGCCCAGGTCTTCTTCCAGTTCGGCGGAGGATAGGGACGCGACTTTATCACGGAGTTCCATTACCAGGCGTTCAGCGGTTTTTCTTCCCACCCCCGGAATCAAGGTTAGGCGCGCGAGGTTGTTAGTTCTGATTGACGCTATCATCTCATCGGCACTCATACCGGACAGCAGGGTTATCCCGAGTTTTGGGCCGATCCCGCTCACCGAGATCAATCGCAGAAAGAGCTCGCGTTCTCGGGCGGATTTGAACCCGTAAAGCTGCAGGGCATCCTCGCGCACGTGGGTATAGATACGAAGCTTTACATTAGCGCCCTCTTCGTCGAGATCGTAAAATGTCGAAACGGGAATAGTAACTTCGTAACCAACACCACCAACATCCAGGATAACGGAATTAGGGTGCTTGAGAATCAGGGTGCCGGACAAGTGTGCAATCATTGTCGAAGGGTCAGCAGGTTCAGGGGTGAAACGCGGCGATTGTAGTTGATGGTCACGAGTTCGGCAACGCCGACTTATATTCGGGAGCCATCCACAAAGCCAGACTCGACAGCTCTAACAAGTTTTCGTGCTCGTTCGTGAGGATTCGTGAATCGTACATAATCTACCCGGGCTGATCTTCAATCGGGCAAACCCGATTATTCGTCTGCTTACCATTAGGCTCGCAATCAGTCTATACTTGCAGCAGGCCCTCGAAAATGAAGTCAGAGAAGATCTCAGAACTAACTACAAACCGCTTGAGCATCTATCTGCGTTGCCTCAATACGCTATCGGCGGCGGGAATTAAGAGCATTTCATCGCAGGCTCTGGCTGAACAGTTCAATCTCAATTCCGCCCAGATTAGAAAAGATCTTGGTTACTTCGGCGAGTTTGGAGTGCGCGGCGTTGGATATTATGTCGAAGACTTGCGTGAACACATCACCAAGATTCTGGGACTGGACAAGCCGCACCGGGTTGGAATTGTCGGCGCGGGAAGACTGGGAACTGCGCTGGCAAATTACAAGGGTTTCGAGAAATCAAACTTTGTCGTGGTCGCTCTGTTTGATAACGACGAGCAGAAGATAGGCCGGCGCGTTGGTGAGGATAAGTTAGCGGTTCAGGATGTCAAGAAGATGCCGCGGCTGGTTACTGAAGAATCGATAGACGTCATGGTGATTGCCGTCCCGGCGCGCGTTGCCCAACGAGTGCTCAATCAAGTGATGTCCGCCGGGATTAAGGCCGTCCTCAATTTCGCCCCGGCGTCATTGAGCGCGCGACTGGACGTAAAGGTCAAGACGGTTGACTTAACCACCTCGCTTGAATCACTGTCCTACTTCTTGTCCAGGCCGCAGGCGAATGCGCGAACTAACTCCCGGCGAAGGCCGCGCCTGGAAGAGCTGACCGAAGTTAACG
>DATKIS010000775.1:0-5171 GCA_035543975.1 Pyrinomonadaceae bacterium | reverse complement strand
GAGCTTTAGTTTAGTTTTTGTCCATCCAGACCGTGAACTCCAGCCGGCCTTTAACCCTCTCACCGCTTTGCCCCCAGGAATCGATCCTGTCCTTGTCTCGTCGTTACCTCACTGATGGCACGCTTACTGCACTCAGTCCCTTCAAGCGGTGAAACGCTTCTGTAATCTGCACGTCGAGACTTTCTAAGGATTGTCTCGCCCGGGTGTGACTACACCTCTTTTGCTCCTTTAAGTTAATACCCGGGACGTATCACATCGAAATTCAGCCTCTGTTCTACTCTTTGATGGCTCCTCTAGTCGTGTCTCGAAGAGAGGACAAACGCCCTTCAGGGAGTCTGATCAGTGACCCATTTTGCCACCTACCTTAATCCGAGCCTTCTCGACTCCAGGATCCTAGCTTGGCCAGAATAATTTCAGAACTGATTTTTGCTTCGCACGGCCCCGAGATTTAGCCGCCCTAACTATCGTCACCTTACTCGTCAAAGGAAATTATCTATGCGTTCCGCCATCCGGTTCTTTACCCGTTCGTCTCGCCCGAAAAATCAGCGGTCGAATCGTCTCATCGCACGTCATTTGACACTTTGGCTAGGGCTATTGATTTCGGGGGCGGTTGTACTCTCGTCATTCCTCGCAGGCGCGCGGGCCGAGAGCAGAAAGAGCGCGATGAGACCGGAGACGATGCTAAGCACGAGGTCTGTGGAGGGTCAGCCTAACTCGGTCGACCGGGCGAGTGCCCAGTCGAAATCCACCCCGATCCTCACATTGCAGAATGCGCCTGATATTCCCCAGTGTCATGAGATTCTAAACCAGGCGATACTCGATCTGGTCAACACGGCCTCGGAAGACCCGGCTCAGACTTTCGAGAACAACCGCCGGGCTCAGCCCCACTCGATCATGGTGGCGTCGCCACTCAACTGCGCCAGCAAATTATGGATGGCGGTCAGACGAAGCAGCCGCCCAACCGAGTTTGGGGAGTTTGCGGATTCTGCGACGAGCCTCGAATTTCTGTCTTTGCGGCAGAACCCGATGGAAACGGTTTTTAATCCAGTCGCTCTCAATGCTTCGGTAGCCACAAACAACAATCCCGCCGGCGGCATCGAGGAGTATCAGGGCACCAGCAGCATCGCCATCGACCCTAACAATCCGCTCCACCTCATCGGTTCCTCCAATTCGTTCTATAGAGATCCCGCTTCCACCTGTCAGTCGCCGACTGGTGGCACCGCCAACACCTACGGCACTTTAGCGCTCTTCGGCTCGACCGACGGCGGTGCGACCTGGACGTACAACTGCGCACCGTGGCCTGCGGCGATAACCGGAGGAGTGACTGGTGCGACTTTTTGGTTCGGCAGTTACCCGACGCTGGCGTGGGACAACCAGGGGCAAGCTTATGCCGCCTACCTGCTCATCTCCCAGAGTGCTTCGGCCTACGGCGCGGCCATCGTGGTCGCCCGCTCGTCGGATAACGGAGCGAGCTGGCAGAGCCTTGGCACCGTCGTTAACGGCATCGCCTCCACGACGCAGGGCAACGACAAAGAGATGATGGCTATCGACAACACGTCCGGCCAGACCTTTTCACATGCGGGTCGCATCTATGTGACCTGGCAGGCGGCGAACGCCCAAAAGATCGCGTTTTCAGACAACGGCACTGCCTGGACTACCGTCAACTTTCCATCCAATACCGGTGCCGGCGGCGGCAACCTGGTCATCGGAGCTGACGGCACCGTTTACGTAATCTGGAACCGCTACAACGTCGAGACTATCGTCTTTTCCAAGTCTATTGATGGCGGCGTCACCTGGACCGCGCCTGCGGTGATCGCTACGCTGGCTCTGCAGTCGTACGGTACGAACAACAAACCACCCGCCCAAGACAAGCGCGGCGTCAACGGCTTCGGAGCGATCGACGTTGATAGAAATCCTGCCTCTGCTTTCTTTGGTAACCTGTACGTTGCCTTCTCCGACTTCCCCACCGGAACGACTACGGGAGCAGATCTCGATACCTACCTGATCAGATCCACGAATGGCGGAGCCTCATGGTCATCGCGGGTCAAGGTCAACGACGACAATTTCGGGGCGACGCAGATGCTCCCCTGGCTGGCGGTCGATCAAGCAGATGGGACGGTGAACGTTTCCTGGTACGACACGCGGCTCGACCCGCTCAATCGCAAGACGCAGGTGGTCTACGCGCGCTCGACCGATGGCGGCGTTTTGTTCGAACCAAACGTCCTCGTTTCCGACGGCGGCTCAGCGTGGAGGAATAATGTCAACTACTCGGATGAAAACAGTGCTGACAATTCTGCGTACAATAGCAACCAGTTCGGTGATTATTCCGGCTTGGCGGCGTTAAACCGTCAGGCCCATCCCATATGGACCGACTCGCGGATGTTTTTCCCTGTCGCCGACACGCAGTCGCCCTCGCGGAAGGAAGATACTGCAACTGCGACGATCACTAACTGTTCGGCACCCTCGGCGATCGCCAGCCCGGGGGTCAACCCTTCGACAGCACCGAGCGTTGCCATTACCTGGAGCGCGCCGGCCGCGTGGGGTACCAACGCAACCAACGGAACCTACTCGATTTTCCGCGACACCAGCCCCGTTTTTCCTTCCGGTTCTCCTTTGGCTTCGGCCCTAACCTCTACCAGCTACGTTGACACCACCGGCAATAGCGGCACGACTTACTACTATTTCGTGCGCGCTAAGAACAGCTGCCCCGGCACGGCACTGACGCCGATGAGTACCGATTCACCTGCCTCTGCCGCAGTTGAGTTTGGAGCCGCAGGGACGCCGACCGGAATCCTTCAGGGCACCATCACGGCCGGCATCAGCCCCTTGAGCGGTGTAGTCGTTACCGCCGGAACATTCTCGGCCACCACCAACGCCAGCGGCTATTATCTGCTTACAGCTATTAACGCCTCTACCTACTCGGTGTCGGCCAGTCCCGCCGGCTATAGCCCTGTGTCGGTTACCGGAGTCGTCGTTTCGGGCGGCGGCACTACAGTACAGAATCTCGCCCTTTCGCCTATTTCGTCCGGTTCCTCCTGCTTTACTGATACGACCTACTTTGATTTGTCGAACGGCGGAGGGTCAAACCTGGACATCAGCAGCACGCCCGGCGACGTGAAACTCAGGAACCTCGGCATTGAAGCGACAGATCAGGTCAGCTCTCCCGCAGCCCTATCGACTACTAACAACCTGAGCGCGACCACGTGGACCGGACAGACGTACCGCGCCGGTGTTACCGGGAATCTCACCAAGCTCACCGTTGGCCTGGGTCTAGCCTCTGGTACGTCCGGCACGATTACCGTGGAAATTCGCAACCTCAATGGAATAAATCCGGGCACAACTGTACTCGCAACCGGCACGCTAGGCCCGGTAACCAACGTGGGCACTGCAGTGCTTTATACGACCACCTTTGCATCTCCGGCCGCCTTAGTCAGCGGAACCAGTTACTCCATTGTTCTCAGAACCAGTGTCGGCAATACGGTCTTTGGCGTCCGCGGCAGCACGGCCGGAGGCAGTTCACTCGCGAACGGTCAGGTCTTCACCACCACTAACAGCGGCAGTACATGGACGCCCGTTGCGGCGGACCTCTACTTCACAACCTATGTGACACCACCCACCACCTTCGTGGCGTCCGGCAATCTAATCTCAGCGGTGAAGGATGCACAGTCGGTTGTCGGCCTGGTCCCGCGCTGGTTAACTCTGTCGTGGACGATGACGAACCCGGCAAACACGGGGGTCCAATTTCAGGCGGCGGCCAGCAACAATGCAAATGGCCCGTTTGACTTCGTCGGTCCGGACGGGACAGCCTCCACTTTTTTTACCACCACCGGTGCGTCTCTCTCTCAGTTCAACGGCTTCCGCTATCTGAAGTACAAAGCTCTGTTGAGTACCACGGACAATATCGTTACGCCGGCGCTGAACGATGTCATAGTCTGCTTTGACAACAACACACCGTTGATAACGGCAGCTGCCCCACTTTCAAGACAACAAGCCGGCGGCGCAGTCAATGCACAAATAGCAACCGTCAGCGATCCGGGCCAGGCCGCGAATACGCTGACGGTGAGTTCGACCCCGCTGAACGGAAGCGGCGTCAGTATCGACAACATCAACATCGACTCAGCAGGTACGGTCACGGCCGATGTAACCGCGAGTTGTACGGCTACGAACTCGATCTTTACGCTCACGGTAACAAACAGCGGATGCGCGACCGCCACAGCTACGTTGACAGTTAACGTCACGGCGATTGACACCCCGGCAATTACTCCTGGCGGTCCGACGACTGTCTGCGAGGGCGGCAGCGTTACGCTGACGTCGAGCAGTGCCAGTGGCAATCAGTGGTACCTAAACGGCAATCCAATCGGCGGCGCCACCAATCAGCAATACACCGCGACGGCCTCCGGTAACTACACCAATGTGGTGACCGCCAGTGGCTGCCCCAGTGCCCCTTCAGCCGCGACTACGGTGACAGTGAATCCGACGCCGGCCACGCCGACGATCACGCCCGGCGGACCCACTACATTCTGCCAGGGCGGCAGCGTTACGTTGACCTCGAGCAGCGCCAGCGGTAATCAGTGGTATCTGAACGGCAATCCAGTTGGCGGCGCCACCAATCAGCAATACACCGCGACGGCCTCTGGTAACTACACCAATGTGGTGACCGCCAGTGCCTGCCCCAGTGCGCCTTCAGCCGCGACTACGGTGACAGTGAATCCGACTCCGGCCACGCCGACGATCACGCCCGGTGGACCCACTACATTCTGCCAGGGCGGCAGTGTTACGTTGACGTCGAGCAGCGCCAGCGGTAATCAATGGTATCTGAACGGCAATCCAGTTGGCGGCGCCACCAATCAGCAATACAGCGCGACGGCCTCTGGCAACTACACCAATGTGGTGACCGCCAGTGGCTGCGCCAGTGCGCCTTCAGCCGCGACTACGGTGACGGTAAACCCGACTCCGGCCACGCCAACGATCACGCCCGGTGGACCCACCACTTTCTGCCAGGGCGGCAGTGTGACGTTGACGTCGAGTAGTGCCAGCGGTAATCAGTGGTCGTTGAATGGCAATCCGATTGGCGGCGAGACTAATCAAAACTACATCGCCAATGCGTCCGGCAATTACACGGTGACAGTCACCGATGGCAACAGTTGCACCAGCGCCCAATCCGCCCCGAC
>DATKIS010000774.1:0-2802 GCA_035543975.1 Pyrinomonadaceae bacterium | reverse complement strand
GCCTCAGACGAAAGCGCCGTCGAGCCGGCGCACTCCAAACGGACTCACCGGAATGAGAAATCCACTTCATACAGCCTTCGCCGCGGTTTTCCTCAACGATCTGCTGCTCAATTCGAGGTGCGTGGCGCCTTATGCCCTGATGATTTTCTTCAGTTCCAATGCAGTCCTGTGGAGCGTCGCTGGAGCTGCGGTGAGCCAGGGTTGGGCCACGAACAGCGATTTCTACATCCGCCGTAACTTTGGCGGCTTTGTGTTCGGGATCCTCGGCCTCCCACTCTTCGCAGCTCTGATCACGGGGGATCCGGTGATCAGAGACCTGCGGCTGGGCGTCGCTCCGCTGATATTTTCGAAACCTGTTAGTCGCGCCTCTTACCTGCTGGGAAAATTTTTCGGCAGCTTCTTTGTTTTGGTTTGTTGCCAGGCGGCTTTCGCTTTGACCCTGATCGTCCTTCAGGTAGTCCACACCTCGCGCATGATTGTACTGCCGTTTAGACTCTTCCCTTATTTCAAACATTTCTTTGTGATGGTGGTTGTACCCTACTTCTTGTTTTCCGCCGTCTACTTCACAGTCGGCACCCTGACGCGGAACGCTAAGATTGTTTTCGGGTTAGCCTTCTCCTATTACCCGCTCTATATCGCCTGGCAGATTCTTGTCATAAAGAATCTGCCGCCTCATTGGCAGATAATTCTTGACCCAGTTCTCATGAAACCGGGCATGGACTCGCCGTGGGGCTCAGACGCAGCCGTGGTTGATCGGCTAGTGGCAAGTTATTCGCCGTTAATGATCGCGAACCGCGGGCTGGTCGTTCTTATAGGCGCGGTCTGTCTAACAGTTCTCTACTTGCGCTTCTCCATCGCCGACCGTGAGGCCAATCATGGCCACTTCTCGTTGCTGGATCTTTCGACGAAAGTTGATCGAATCCAAAACGACCCCGAGACATTGGGCGCCGTAACGGCCGAGCTTTCCCAACCATCTGAACTCGGAAGACACTCGGGCAACTCCGGTATGCACCTCCCTGAAGTTGTCAGAACAAACGAGGGACTAAGAGCGAACCTGAGAAAGCTCGCCGCCGCGACAACGCTGGAGCTGAGTTTGCTGCGGGGGGAAAGGAGCCTGATCGTGATTATTCCCCTGGCCGTGCTCCTTGCTTTCTTGTCCCTTCCCTTTTCCGCGAAAGTCTCTGACGTTTCAGCATCCGCTAGTTTCGCGAGTCACACAGCCACCGGGGTATTGCTATTTTTGTTAGGCGTAATCGTATTCTTCCTGGGCGAGTCAATGCACCGTGACCGTGAACTTCGGGTTGATGCGGTCGTCTGGAGCGTGCCGGCACCTAATAGCGTCTTACTGCTTTCCAAGGTTGCATCGACTCTTTTGTTGGCCCTTGTTCTGGTCGTAATCGTTGGCCTGACGGCAATGTTGGCTCAACTACTGCGGGGCCAGTACCCACTGGAAATCTCGCCTTACCTGATTACCTACGCCGTTATTCTTGTTCCGAGCCTGATCTTTGCGGCGGCGGCATCAGCGGCGCTCAACGTTTTGCTGCGAGACAAGTACCTCGCCTACGCGGTCAGCATCGCTACCGGAGCCGGACTTCTTTATCTCTACAGCCATGGCTACAACCACTGGCTCTATAACCCGATGCTCTACGGACTGTGGACTCCAGCAGATCTGGAAAGCGGCATCTCACGAATACTGCCCCTAAGGATTTACTGTCTGACGATTGCCCTGGTGTGCTTGTTAATCGCCCACCTTCGCTTCGAGCGGCGAGCCTAGTGGAATTTAGAGACGAGCATCTCGATGCCAGCGCTGCCTTGGCCCTCGACTCAATGATCGACGAAGTTGGCGAGGACGAATCTCCTCCACTCGCCTCGCTGATGGAGATTGTCGGAGTTTTGATCCAGAAGTACGAAGATGAGCACGTGCCGGAGTTGGCGGTTGAGTGATCTCACCTCGTGCGTATGGATCAAGCAATAATACCGACTGTCAGGGGAGGGTGTATCCTCACATTCTGAAAGCCATCACATTCCCAACGCTCAACCTTGATATGAGGACGTACTTCGGATGATAATCACGGCGGAGCACAAGAATGAAGAACAAGTATGAGGTCATTCCGCAGAACACAACCGCCAAAAAGCCGGCGAAAGCGGAAATCTCCGATGCCGAATTCCGACGTCGGTTGAAGAATATCTCTGAATGGAGAAAGAAGCGCCTTGCCCGGCTTCGCACCAAGAATTCGCGTTGAAGTTTACGTCCCTATTCGTTACGAGCCCGCCTACCAGGATACTCTGACCTGGCTCATCGAAGAATTCACCGAACTGCGCGGCGGTTGCACCGTCAACGAGAATGTTGGCGGCTACTATTTTTCCCATGACAAAGAAGTCGTCGATGATCGAGTAAGCATCGTCTACAGCGATTTTCCGATGAGTTGGGATGAGCAAGCGGACCAAGACGAAGCACTCAACTATTGCGCAAGCCTACAACGCTTCCTGCTTGAGAATCTTTGGGAAGAAGAAATTCTGATTGCGGCCTATCCGGTTTCGCATGCGAAGCAGTGAGAATGAGTACCAGACTTGATTGCTCCTGAGGCAGTAAGAGAATTATCGATCAATTGGGGCCGCAACAATATGTTTGTCGGTGGTATGTAAAATTCTAGGTCGTTTCTGCGGGACACTCGAACAACTTATGACAGAAACAATCACACCGAATAGTACACGGGATAAGGAGTATCGGCTGCCTTGTGCGAAGTGTCTTGGCGAAACGCGGCACAAGGTGTTGCAGTCAGTTGATGTCTCCGGGGAAAT
>DATKIS010000773.1:0-8436 GCA_035543975.1 Pyrinomonadaceae bacterium | reverse complement strand
TGGACCATTCCGGTCTTTCTCGGTTCGGACCTGCTGGTGCGCGATGCGACCGGCCTGATGCGCCTGACCGCCGGCCAGTAGACGATCCACGTGGCCAGGCGAAATTAAGGCGGAGACGGTTCTCCTTCGTCTTATTTCGTGGGCTTTCGTAGATCGTCTTTCTGTTTGCTGGTTTCCTTTCTTTGCTATCCTATGACCCTTGGACAAAGACCCTGCACAGAGCCAACTGTTTCTGCGCCAACTCCTCGATGCCAGCTTCGAGGGCATACTCGCGTTTGACCGCGACTGCCGCTACACCGCCTGGAACCAGGCCATGGAACGTATCTCTGGTTTACGGCGACAAGACGTACTTGGCAAATCGGCCTTCGTCCTTTTTCCGTTTTTGAAAGAGACCGGCGAGAACAAGTGTCTCCTGGCAGCGCTCGCGGGCGAAAGTTCGATCTCTGAGAACACTCCCTACACCATACCGGAAACCGGGCGGCATGGTTTCTTCAAGGGCTACTACTCGTCCCTGCGCAACGAGCAAAACGAAATCACCGGCGGCATTGCGGTCATTCATGACATTACGGAACGTAAACGCGCTGAAGAGGAAGCCCACGAAATTCACCAGCGTTTGACCTTTCATGTTGAAAATTCCCCGCTCGCGGTGATCGAGTGGGACAGCGAGGCCCGGGTATCACGCTGGTCTGAATCCGCCGAGCGGCTCTTTGGTTGGAAGGCCGAAGAAGTGCTAGGCAAACACGTAGGTGAGTGGCACTTCGTTTTTGACGAGGACGTGGACGCGGTGGCGCAGGTTACTCACCGGCAACGCGCCGGCGCGGAATTGCTTGGCGTACAGCGGAACCGCAACTACACCCGCGACGGTTCCATCCTATATTGCGAATGGTACAACTCGGTGCTCCACGACGACGCCGGCAAGATGGTTTCCGTCTTGTCGCTGGTTCTCGACGTCAGTGCACGGAAACTTGCCGAAGAGGAACGCACCGCGTTACTGAGCCGCGAGCGCGATTTGCGCCAGCAGGCCGAGGAAGCAGACCGGCTTAAGGATGAATTCCTGGCCACGCTCTCGCACGAACTTCGCACGCCTCTGACCTCCATTCTCGGCTGGGCTACGCTGATTCGAACCGGCGATATTGATGAGAGCAATGTCCCGAACGCAATTCAGATTATTGAACGCAATGCCCGGTCGCAGGCCCGACTCATCGACGATCTGCTGGATGTCTCGCGCATCATCACCGGCAAGCTGCAGCTTGATGTCCACCCAATCGATATGGCGCCGCTAGTGGAGTCTGCGAACGAGGCATTACGACCGGCTGCGGCTGCGAAAGGTATGAGGGTTGAAACCGAACTGAACGTGGGTAGCTGTCTGGTAAGTGGCGACGCAAACAGACTGGGCCAGGTAATTTGGAATCTGATCATGAACGCCATCAAGTTTACGCCGCGAGGCGGGAAGATAAATGTGCGACTGGAGTGCTTGCCAGGGCAAGGGGAAGAGGGAAAAAGGGGAATGGGTGAAGGGGAAGATCCAATGGACTCGGGAGCACCCCTGTCCCCCTTCCCCTCTTCCCCTGTTCCCCCTTCCTCTCCTATTCCCCCTTCTCCCGTTGTTCGGCTCACCGTGACCGACACCGGAGAAGGCATCAAGCCTGACTTTCTCCCTTACGTATTCCACCGGTTCCGCCAGGAGGAGAGTTCGATCTCCCGCAAGGCAGGCGGACTAGGCCTGGGCCTGGCGGTGGTTCGCCATCTCGTTGAGTTACACGGAGGAAATGTCAGTGCAGACAGTGCTGGACCAGGGCAAGGTTCGACTTTCGTCGTCGAGTTGCCGCTGGCCCAGGTCACGCGGCAGGCCACTCCGCCGAAGGACGCCGCATTAGAGGGCGCCCCGAGCGACGCAGGGGGAGCAAGTGACTCGCCAGGTGACGGTAAGCTGGACGGAATTCGAGTTCTGCTGGTGGAAGACGATGACGACTCGAGAATCCTGCTCACCGTGCTTCTGGAGCGCCGTGGCGCCGAAGTCATCGCTGCCTCTTCATCGGCCGAGGCCTTGAACTGGTTCACGCAACAACTCTCGCCACCAGCCTCTTCAGCAGGCTCTACCCCGCCGGCCAGGCAGACCGACCTGTCAGAACCGCCTGCGTTAGCGGGCGGACCGGCCAATGCCTTATCACAACCCCCTGCGTTAACGAGCGGACCCCACGTCATCATCAGTGATCTCGGGTTGCCGGACGAGGACGGCTACGAGTTCATGCGCAAGATCCGTTTGCTATTTCCTACCTCGGGTCCTTTGCTCCCGGCGATAGCCTTAACCGGCTATGCTACCGTCAAAGATCGTGAACAGGCCTTTTCCGTCGGTTATCAGCTCCATCTCGCCAAGCCGGTTGAACCGGAAGACCTCGCAGCCGCAATCCTCAGTCTGCTTTCGTCGCCGTCGGAATCTGAGGATCCACGAAAGGACACGAAAGCAACAGAACCGAGGACTTTCTAGTCCCACTTCGGCTAAATGGTTTAATCGTTCTTACTGGGTCACTATTCCGTCGCTCGACGAGTCACTTGTGCCAACACCCTCTCATCGTTGGCCTGGGTTATCATCAGTCATGCAGACTTCTCCCAATTTGAAAGACTTGTTTGGCGGCATAGATATCTACTTGTTCGACCAGCTTTTGAAAGGCAGGTTCGTTCCGGGGATGCGGATCCTGGATGCTGGTTGTGGGTCGGGCCGGAATCTTGTCTATTTCCTCAAGAGCGGCTATGAAGTCTTTGGGGTCGATGAATCGGAAACCGCTATTGCGCAAACGAGGCGTCTAGCCGCAGCGCTGGCGCCGCAGCTGCCGGAGAATAATTTCCGGATTGAGGCAGTTGAGCAAATGTCCTGGCGGAGAGGAGCAAACCGCAGACTGCCACCAGCAATCGGCCAGGGTGCCGGCAGCCCAGACACGTTGGGGAGTCTGTCCGAAAATGGGTTTGACGTCGTGGTCAGCAGCGCTGTGCTCCACTTTGCCCGCGATGAAGCCCATTGGCTGGCGATGCTGAAAGAGATGTGGCAGGTCTTAAAACCCGGCGGGAT
Organism: Pyrinomonadaceae bacterium; assembly: GCA_035543975.1. Lineage (GTDB taxonomy): Bacteria > Acidobacteriota > Blastocatellia > Pyrinomonadales > Pyrinomonadaceae > PSRF01. The sequence continues at coordinate 5,369 of DATKIS010000773.1, read as the reverse complement.
ATTCTTTGCCCGATTGGCGTCTTCGATCGGCATTGAGAATCAAATCAGGCTGATTGAGGGAAGGCGTTACCACCTGCCGGACGGTTCGGATCGTTTCCTGGTCGACGAGGAGATGTTGCAAAGGATTTCTGCTGCGCTCGGTGGAGACTTTGTCGAGCCGATCAAGACAACGGTGGTTGAGAACATGCGGGCGATGACCACCTGGGTACTCAGGAAAAGAGGGGAGTGATTATTAATCGTTTCATTCCCACCTTTGTACGATGGCGTAGCTCACCTTTCGACAGACGCTAAATGAGATTCCGCCGACTGATTCGCAATCCCTCTGTGTCCACTCCGTGAGTATTCTTCGAATCTGAATTGCGCTACACAAGGCTAGGCGCTCTGTATCGATTTCATATCCCCGCTACCTCGCCGCTCCCACTACGTCGCAACTCATCCAACCAACCGTTGATGTTCTCCGGCTCGAGATTACCCGCATTTTGTTTCCGTTATTAATGAAAAGCTGAGAGAAAACCGGAAAAGCCAGTTCGCTGGGCCTCGTTGCTAACCGGAGTTGTAGCTATTGGTATGGTCATTGCTGAAGGGGACGCGAGCAGTTTAGCAACGATGGGTTTTGATTGAGTGCTATAGCAAAGCACGAAATTATCACCAGGGCGTACTTAGCGTGAACCCGTGAGTGCGCTCAATAAATCAACTAGTCTTAAATAACAAAAGGGAGAGCGAACAATGGGAGACATCAATACAAACACTGTCGGCGAAGCAGCAGCGCGTCAGCGCGAGAATCGGATCATGACGGGTTTGTTCAGGGACCGTGAAAGCGCTGAAGGCGCATATCGTTCGTTGAGCAGCCGAGGCTACGGCAAAGACGACATCAACCTGATAATGTCGGATGACACACGCAAAAAATACTTTGCTGATGACGATACCGAACTGGGCACGAAAGCCTGGGAGGATGCAGGCAAGGGTGCGGCGATTGGTGGCGGCGTAGGCGCGACCCTCGCGGCGATCGCGGCGATCGGCACCACGCTGGCGCTTCCTGGTTTGGGCTTGTTGATAGCCGGACCTATTGCCGCGGCGCTGGCCGGCGGTGGCGCGGGCGCACTAACCGGCGGCCTGATTGGCGCCCTCGTGGGCCATGGTATTCCGGAAGAGCACGCCAAGCACTATGAGCAGGGAATCAAGGATGGTGGCATTGTAATGGGAGTCAATCCCCGCACCACCGAAGATGCCGACTACTTCGAGAACGAATGGCGCAATAACCGCGCTGAGTCGCTCTACCGTTAACCTTTACCAGCCAGCTAACGACCCAGGGAAGGAATGAAGAAACATGCGACGCAATCAGGCGCTTGCATTAGTGTTCGTGGTAGCAGCAGCCTTAACCGGCTGCTCCACCACTGATAACGCTAATCACACAACTAACAGCAATGCGGCGGCAAGTCCTCAACGCGAGGGCGTGGTCACCACCAATGCGAATATTCCGCAGAATGCGAACAGCGCCACGGTGCCTTCGAACACCGGCGTTTTGACGAACGACAATGGCAACGCAAATACTGCCGGAGTCAGGGAAATCAATAGCAACAACCGAAACGCGAATTCGAACAAGAACAACAACCAACACTGAACAAGGTTAATCCAAGGGTAAACAAGGGGAAGCGTTATGCCTACACAAACCTCGGTCGCAACAGAGCAGCTGTATCGGTCTCAATGATGGACGCGTTTGGCGGCGTTCAGCGAAAACGCGGAAACGCGGCAGGGGCCGGATAAACTTAGCCGGAGAGCAGCGGCGCCCAGCGCGGGAAAAACGCTGGTATCGCTGCTGAGGTTTCACATCAATCAAAGGCTTGGGTTACAAACAACTCCACAGCTGAACGTGCGATGCTAACACTATGAGCCCGAGCTTTGGCTTGCGGTATTCCGACGCAAACTAAGCTCGCAGTTCTAAGACTTCTTTGGTCGCTCGCTTTTGGAATGACCAATTTTTGGGTGCCTCTTTGGGGCACCCTTTTTTTACAAAGTTTCCTCGCCATCAAGCCAAGGGTCACTCTGCCAGCTAGTTGGTTCTCAGTTGCCGCAAAGCTTCGATGGACGAGGCGAAGTGTGGATCTACTTCCACTGCCTTCGAGTAGAACCTTATTGCCAGCTCACGATTGCCCTTTTTCAAATAGGCCTCGGCGAGACTGTCGTAAACATTTGCCGACCCTGGATAAGCTTCGACGTTTAGTTTGAAAACCTCGATGGCATCAGCCAAACGGTTCTTATTTATCAGTTCATAGCCGAAGCTATTCATTGCAGTTTCAGTCTCCAGGTAGGCATGCGCGGGATTGCCTCGATAACTGCGATACTGCTTGAGCATTCCAGCCAGATCGCCAGCTTGTAGAGCTTCTCTGAGACTTTCCGTCAGACTTTTTTCGGGGGCGTAACTGAGAATTGCGGCCATCGCCGGATCGGCATTGGCGCTGTACTCTGCTGACGTGAGTTCAGCCGCAATCTCCGGTGCTTTCCACTTGCGGCGATCCCGCGGGTCCATGTCCTGCCACCATAGAGTCGAGGCCTGCAGCATCACCTTGCTGTTTGGCAATGTGAGGTTCCTCGCATCTCCAAAATGATTGGGAGTGGCCGCCGTAGGTTCACCGACGAAGATGGCATTCGTATACTTTTCAAGCTCATTCACCGTGTTCTGAGCAGCGGAAAAAGTCTCGCGGCCGGTGATAACAAAAAGCTGCCCGCGCTTATTCACCCGCGACTTGACCATGCCAATGGTAAGCGGAAGATTTAGATAGTTGTTGCCGCCGCCATTCAGCCTCAGGTCAAGAACCAGCTTATCCACCTGATTGGTTTCAACGTAATCGAACACACGACTGAAGAAGGCTGCGACGGTTTCGCCGGGTTTATGATTGACTTCCGGTTTGTCCTGAACGGCGTTGAACTGAACGTAAAGGACACCGAGATCCTTCAGGTGCTCAAACCAAAAGTTATTGTCCGGGTCTTTTAACCAAAGCGGTGTGGGAGCTTTGGCGTCGGCACGAGCGTCAATCCATCCGGAAGGAGTTTGGTATCGATGTTGAAACTGAGCTGAGGGCGTGAGCGCGAGCTTGGTCTGGCGCCCGTCTTTCTCAACCACAAACTCGGCTTTGCGCAAATCGCTCGACAGACGAAGGGCGTGAAGAACTTCCGGAATCACGAGCAGCCGCGGCGCCATGGACTTAATCCCGAGCTCATTATCGTGCCAGGAAATCTCAGCGGCGGCCCGCAGAGCCTGCTCGACCGGCGTGTTCCCAATCTTGACCACCCGCGCACCCACTGCGTCGCGATACTCTGCTACTGCGCTCTGCACGAAGAGTCCATCCTTGTAAAGATAGAGGCGCAGCGGATAGATACCAGTGTTGAACTTCTGTTCAAAGCGCACCCCGGTGTGGCCGTCGCCAATCATGGCCACAATGCGCATCAACTCAACCAGGATTTCATGGTCCGCGAGGGACGGGATACGTTCATCAAGCTTTTTGACGGCCGCTTCAAACTGGTCACGGCTCATAGTGTGAAAGAGGTTGCGATGTACCTTCGGCATTTCGGCAGCGAAGAAGCGCAAGTCCTCGCGCCATTGCTCGGCAGTCGGTTTCGTTGCTGGTGGCGCCTGCGTGAGATTGGGCTCATGTTGAGCAACCGTGATTCCGGAAACACCAAGCAAGATAACTGTGCAGACGAGCGTGTAAATGAGTCGACTGGTCTTCAACATCGGTGACCTCCAACAGGTTTTCGGATTAAGAATAGTGCCCGGGGTTTGGTAATTCAGTTACTGTACGGCGTTTGGGTTGTCGAGGTTCGACTGCTGAGGAATGAACGGGGAAAAAGGGGGTAGCACGAATTATTGGATGGCGGGTGATTGTGCTTCTGTGGTGTGGGTTCGGCCATTTTCCCACTAAAGAGACACGGAGAACACAGGGTACGCACGGAGCAAACCCAGGACTACCGGACCAATTAACGGGTCGAATTACAGCTGGAATGGCTTCTTTAATAGCCGGCCGGTTTTCTTGAAAAACGAGCGCACTCTTGATGGCTTAGCCGGCTTTTTGCTCGCTGGCTTGACTTCAACGATCAACGACTTCTGACTCGTCTCCGTTACCTTTTGATTCATGACGTTGTGCTTTCCGGACTCGGTCGTCACCGCCACGTTCGCCGATGGTGTGCCGACGGCCAGGCGCTGAGGCGGGCGCAAGCGTGGAATCGGCTCAAGGTGCGGCAGTGATGGCACACGGCGCGGGATGGTTAGTCTTGAGTCGACCGTTCGCTGGGTGTTCTCGGCTTTGGGGACACTCGGAGGCCGTTCGGTTGCTGATCTGGCGTTGTTGGTCAGCTCAACAGCAGCCGCAGCAGGTGCTTCGGAAGTGACTTTAAGGGAGGTCGGCGATTGACTTGGATTAGCAGATAGGTGAGCCGAGGAGTTAGCGACTGGCGCTGCTGGACTCTTCTCCGAGAGGTTTGCTTCGGTTCCCCTGTCGGAACCCAGGCTTGACTGAAGCGAACGCGACGAAACGATATAGGTGGCAGTTATGAGCAATGAGAGAAGCAGGCCGGCGGCAGCGGCCACGACCAGATACCTCCGCCGGGGGTTATTGGGTCCGGCGTTGGCTGCGGTGGGCACTGAGGCAGTGAAGACTTCCGTCCTGGTATCGTGAACCAGTCCTTCCCCATCCATGTCGCAGTAAATCTGATCGTCTTCATAAAGGAATTCACACTGCGGGCACAGTTTCATCGCTTCCCTCCTGAGCTTGTAGTTGGGGCAGTAGACCGTGACGGCGAGAGCGGTGAGAAACCGTGATTACAGGATTACACAGATCAGGCGGAACAGACAACGACCAATTTGGAGTTTTGTTTTTTATCCCCAGCCACCCTAATAAATGCCCTGTGCCAACGTGCCAAGAGTTCTGGAAAATCTCAAACCAATGCACCAAACCAGACGAATCCTCATGAAAGAACTCATAGTTCGAGCTATTTGTCCTGTCTTTTCAGGATTGGTTTTGGTTTAAGTAGGATTCGGGTGACTTCTGCTGAGCGGCTTGCACAAAAACTCTGATTTCGGGCTGTTTAGTGTAGGTGCGGGGATCGGGTTGCTCTGGTTCGTAAGTCACGATCCACGCAATTCCACGAACCGGATCTTAACTACTTCTCAGGTGGTCCTTGCGGAGAGCCGAAGCCATTTTTTCTGCAAAAGCTTGCTGAGTCCTACCTAAGCGGCTACCCGCTCATCGAGAACCTCACGGAGTTTCCGCGCCAGTGCATCGATGCTGAAGGGCTTGGCGATGAATGCTGTGCCTGCTTCAAGAACTCCATGATGAACGATAGCATCGTCGGTGTAGCCGGACATGTAGAGC
>DATKIS010000772.1:0-2331 GCA_035543975.1 Pyrinomonadaceae bacterium | reverse complement strand
TTAGGGTTGGAGGTCGATTCGCGGGAAGAAGTGGCCGAGCAGGGGGTGCGTGTGGCGATGTTGCCAATCGGCGAAACCCACATTGAGCTGCTGGAGCCACTCAGTCCGGAGTCACCGGTGGGCAAGTTCCTATCGAAACGTGGGCCTGGGGTTCACCACGTAGCCATCAGGGTCAAAGATATTCGGGCCTCGCTGGCCCACCTAAAAGAGCAGGGAATTCGCCTGATAGACGAAAATCCGCGCGTGGGCGCGGGCGGTTGTTTGGTCGCATTTGTTCACCCAGCGTCGGCTAATGGTTTATTGCTCGAGTTAGTGCAACCCGAGTAGATTTGTTTGAGAAAGGAAAATTATTTTGACTTCAACTACTAAAGCGTGGATTGCGGCTGCTGTCGCCGTAGTATTTTCAATCGCCTTAATTGCCTGGCAGGTAAAGGCGCGGCGCTCGGAGACCCTCAACCTTTCGGCCGAAGACATGGCCTTGATTGCCGAGGAACAGTCGCCGCAGTTTCGCACGCGTTTGGCATCGGATGCAGAAGCGCGCAAATCTTTTGCCGATGATCTGCATAAGCTCCTGGCCGTGGCCGAAGAAGCCCGCGCCAAAGGGATTGCCGACAAGCCGGATATCAAGCGACAGCTGGAGCTGGTTCGGTCAGTCGTGGTCGCGGAGAACTATTTCAAGTCGCAGGCTGCTCCCGGGGCCGCCGGGCCAAATATTTCCGACCAGGAAGTAGACGACTTCTTCAAACAACCTGCGAACCAGGCAAAGTTTGACCAGTTTGTGAACGATGCCAAGGCCAAGAATCCGCAATTGGCGGGTGGCCAAATTCCTGATGAGCAATTGAAGCAAGTCAGAAAGCAGCTGGGGCAGGTATTAATTGGCGAGCAGAAGGCGATTGCCGCCGGACTTGATAAGAAGCACTCGGTAGACCTGCAGGTTAAGCTGGAACAGGCTCGCATCCTGGCCCAGACTTATGCTCAGGAGCAGCTGGCGGAGAAGATGAAGGCTACTGACCAGGAGGTAGATGCCTACATCGCGCAGCATCCGGAGCTCGACAATAAGCAGGTCAAGGCCAAGGCGGAGGAAGTGCTGAAGCGGGTGCGTGCGGGTGAGGACTTTGCCAAGCTGGCGCAGGAATTCTCGAGCGATGGCAGCAAGGATAAGGGTGGCGATCTGGGCTGGTTTGCCCGGGGGGCGATGGTGCCGGAGTTTGAAGAAGCTGCATTTAAGCTGAAACCAGGCGAGGTCAGCGATCTGGTTCAATCGAAATTTGGGTACCACATCATTAAGCTGGACGAGCGTAAGACCGAGACCAAGGATGGCAAGCCTGAAGAGCAGGTTCATGCGCGCCACATCCTGATCAGCGAGAGTGCGGGCGCGGGAGACAATCCATTCGCTCCCCCGCAAAGCGGACGCGACAAAGCGAAAGCCGCGGTCGAACAGGAGAAACAGAAGAAAGTTCTCGACGAGATTGTGAAGCGCTCGCACGTCACCGTTGCCCAAAACTTTCAGGTCAAGATGCCGGAGCAGCAGCCGGCTCAGGGTCTTCCGCCGGGAATGATGCCGCCGGGAGAAGACCATGCTGAGCCCGCTCAGCCGGTCGAGCCTGCGCCCAAACCAGCGGATTCATCGAAGAAGGGCAGCGCCAAGCCGAAAAACTAAAGGTCGGGCCGCAATCACAAATGCACTTCGGCGACTATCGGGTAGAGATTGTTCCGGACACGGAGTTTCGCCTCGATGGAGGTGCGATGTTTGGTGTGGTTCCGAGGACTTTGTGGTCGGGAGTCTGTCCGCCGGATGACCAAAACCGTATCAGGATGAACATGAATTGTGTGTTCATCGATACGGGGGCTGAGCGGATTCTGATCGAAACAGGCATCGGTGAGAAATGGTCGGCTAGGCACGCGGGAATGTACGGGATCACGCGCCAGCGGCCGTTGGCCGAGACGCTGAGCTCGATTGCCGGAGTGGAACCCAACGACATAACCATAGTTGTCAATACGCATCTCCACTTCGATCACGCGGGTGGAAACACGAAGCTGAATAGCGAGGGTCAGGCGGCTCCAGCGTTTCCCAATGCCCGGTACTTTGTTTCCGAGGCTGAGTTTGAGCACGCTGAGACTCCCAGTGAACGCGACCGGGCGAGCTATCTACCGGACAACTGGCGGCCTATGGTTGAGACCGGACAACTCGAACTGAAAGCAGCGGAATACCAGGTAGCCCCAGGACTTCGGATGGAAACCTATCCAGGTCACAACCACTCGATGCAGTGTTGGCGTTTGGAGCGGGATGGACAGACGCTGTTTGGTTTTGCCGACCTCGTGCCGATGCGG
>DATKIS010000771.1:0-4991 GCA_035543975.1 Pyrinomonadaceae bacterium | reverse complement strand
GGTGGTTGTTCCGGAAGCACTGCGGCCGTATATGGGAGGCGTCGAGCGGATCGGCGCGGATGGGAACAGGGGAGGGTAATCCCTATTCCCCTCTTACCTGACGACAACATCAAACGGCAGAATCAACCACGCCTCGCCGTTTTTCATCCGATCCAGCATCATCATATAACGCAGTGCACGCCGGGCGTCCTCGGGCAAAGCTGCCATGACGGCCTGTTGTTGCTGCACCTTGACGCTGGTTTGGTCGCGACCACCGCTGAAGAGTTCCTGCAGAAACGTTTGGGGATAAGGCAGAATCACGCGATGGACACCTTTGTCCTTAGGAATGTTTGCCAGTTCCTTGGCGACTTCTACCGCACGGTCTAACCCGCCAAACTCATCCACCAGTCCACGCTCTTTGCCCTGCGCGCCGGTCCAGACTCGTCCCTGCGCCACTGAGTCGACATACTCGTTAGTCTTGCTGCGGCCCTTTGCCACCTTCGGAACAAATTCCTCGTAATACATGCGCTTTACCAGGTCCTCAAACTTGGCGCGCTCTGCTGGGGTGAATTGCTCCGACTCGCGAAACATTCCAGCCTGCTTACCACGCAGGATGTATTCGTTTGAGATTCCCAGCCAGTCGTAAAACCCTTTGACGACCGGTTTGCCGGCGAAGACACCAATCGAACCGGTAATGGTCGATGGCTGGGCAACGATCTTGTTCGCGGCGGCAGCAATGTAATAACCGCCCGAGGCAGCGACATCGCCCATTGAAATCACCACCGGCTTCTTTGCTTTGGCTGATTCCACCGCGTGCCAGATGATGTCGGAAGCCAGACCCGATCCACCGGGACTATCAACCCGGATCACGATGGCCTTGATCGAGGTGTCATCGCGAGCTTCGTTGAGCGCCCTGACCACCGTGTCTGAGCCGATTGACTGATCACCACTGGGACTGTTTTCAGACGTTCCTGAATTGATTTCGCCCGTGGCATAGATCACGGCGATCTTCTCGCCTTTGTCGAGACCCAAAGATTCAGGATCTACCGAGTTATAAGACGATGCCCTCACCAAAGGAAGCTGGTCAGTTTCCTTATAGCCCAGCTTCGATTTCAACTCTTTCTCGATTTCATCCCGATACGCAACGCCGTCAATTAGTCCCAGTTCTTTTGCTTTCGCGGAGCCGTGAGGAGCATCGTCAATGATGGTCCGCATATCCTCCGGAGACTTACCGCGGGCCTTGGCTACAGTATCGACGTAGCGACCAAACGAATCGTCCAGCCAGGAGTTCATGAATTCCCGATTGGCCTCAGACATGTCCTTCCGGGTAAAAGTCTCCACCGCGGTCTTGTACTTACCCATTTGGACCATGTCTGGATAGACGCCCAGCTTGTCCAGCGAGCCGCGGAAGAACATCACGTTCGCTGCCAGGCCATTGATGAACAATTCTCCGGGCGGCGCGAGGTAAACTTTGTCGCAGGCGGTGGCGATGTAGTACTCCTTATCCGTCGCGTATTCCATGTAGGCGTAGACGGATTTGCCGGAGGAACGGAAGTCGGCGATAGCGTCGCGAATCTCCTCAGACTTGGCCCAGCCGGCGGTTGACATGTCGATGGTCAACAGAATCGACTTGATTCGCTTGTCGACCTTGGCTTTCTTAAACTGCAAAACGAGGCCGGAGAGAGACTGCTCAGGACCGCCAAAGATTCGTCGGAAAGGATCCTCGGGCACGTAATCCGGCAAGTCGCCGGCGACCCGCAAAGTGAGGACGCTGTTCTCGGCAATGGGAGGTTCGCGCTGTCGAAACGCGGCCACCAACGCAGCCAAGCCGAGCAGTACCACCAGTATGAGCGCCAAGACTAGGCCACTGATAATAATGACTATCTTCCGAGTACGAGACATTGCCATAGTATTTTCTGCCTTAATTTTCTAATTGTTTCCTGTGTATTTACGGCTGCTGAGCCAGGTAGTGATTACGCAAAGGTGTCGGAAAAGGTTTAGAAAGACAGGGGGAAGAGGGGACGGGAAAGAGGGGAACGGGGAAAAGGGGAACGGTAAAGGGTAAGGATTGAAGGTCGCCTAAGGATTACCCTTTACCCGTTTCCCTTTTCCCCAGCTTTTGCCCGTTCCCCTATTCCCCCATTTCACTCTTAACAATCCATCCCCCGCCCAGCACCTCGTCGCCCGAATAGAAAACGGTCGCCTGGCCGGGGGTGATGGCGCGTTGCGGTTCGTCGAAGATTATTCTCACTCGACCATGCTCGGCCGGGGTGATGGTCGCCGGCGCCGGTGTGTGTCGATACCTCACGCTTACCTCAGCTCGAATCGGACTGGCTGGAGTATCCGTCACCCAGTTGACGCGGGCGGCTACCAACCCAGCCGCCAACAGTTCCTCCTGGTGGCCAACCACTACCTGGTTCTTTGCCGCATCAATGTTGATGACATACAGGGGCCGCTCAGCGGCGATGCCAATTCCACGTCGTTGGCCCACCGTATAGCGATGAATGCCCGCATGATGAGCTACCACTGCACCGGCGGTGCTGACAATTTCGCCTTCACCGGGTTTTCGATCCGCGGCACCGGTTGCCTCCAGGTAACGATCGATGAACCCCGCGTAGTTACCGTCCGGCACAAAACATATTTCCTGAGACTCGGATTTCTCGGCAACCGCCAGGGCGTGTTCCCGTGCGACCTCCCGAACCTCGGGCTTGGACATCTCTCCCAGCGGGAACAGGGCACGCGCTAACTGCTCCTGGGTTAACTCCCAGAGAAAATAGGATTGGTCCTTCTGCAGATTGCGTCCGCGGAAAAGCCGGTAGCGCTCGGCTTGCTCGTCATATTCGACGCGCGCGTAATGGCCGGTAGCTACCTTGTCGCACCCGAGGCTCTCAGCGAGTCGATCGAGCGAAGCAAATTTCAACCGGCTATTGCACGACACGCAGGGAATCGGCGTCTCGCCGCTCAGGTAGCTATCGACAAACGGCTGCACCACGTCTCGCTCAAAATCCTTCTCGAGGTTGAGGACGTAGAACGGAAAGCCCAGTTCTTCAGCGACCCGCCGCGCATCGTAGACATCGTCGAGCGAACAACAACGAGAGGGAAGCGTTTCGCCATTCTCGTCCACGTTAATGCCGCGTCGCTGATCCCATAACTGCATGGTGAAGCCGACCAGGTCGTGGCCCTGCTCCTTTAATATTGCGGCCGCCGCTGAAGAATCGACGCCGCCGGACATTGCTACTGCTAATTTCATCACTCCAGTTTCAGGTTTCAGGGTGCAAGTTTCAAGTCAGGAGAAGCCAAGTGGGCGATAGATGAGCAATTCGGTGTAGGTCAATATGTCTCAGGTCCGAAGGGCCGGTAGCTAGTAGCCCCGCCCTTGAGGGCGGGGATCCCGAGGAGAAGGCTTAGAGGCCCGAAAGGCCGGCACAAACCCTGGCGCACCTTTGGCGCTCCGGCTACCGAAGCTGCAACTACCCCGCCCTTACGGACGTGGCTACATACTGTCGGCCTTTCGGACCTAAGAAAATCCAATTGTGCACTAGATACAGCTCGTTTGGCGGCCTTCGATGCGAGTGCTAAGATCGCGCGCCTGAAACTTGAAACCTGGAACTTGAAACCGTGATTGAACAAGCCATCGAAGAATATCGAGTTGCGGAAGAACCCTATTACTTGCCCATTGGCGGCGAGGTAGACCTTTTTGAAGCGGCCCACTCCGCGCGACTGCCGGTGATTCTCAAGGGTCCCACCGGCTGCGGTAAGACGCGTTTCGTCGAGCACATGGCCTGGCGGCTCGAGCGCCCTTTGATCACAGTTGCTTGCCATGAAGATCTTTCCTCAACCGATCTGGTAGGGCGTTTCCTCCTCGAAGGTGAGGAAACCGTTTGGCACGATGGTCCACTAACCGCAGCAGTCCGCAATGGCGCGATCTGTTATCTCGACGAGATCGTCGAAGCCCGCAAGGACACGGTCGTCATCATTCACCCGCTAACCGATCACCGCCGCCGCCTGCCAATTGAAAAGCGCGGGACCATACTGGAGGCGCCAGCCGACTTCATGCTGGTGGTTTCCTACAATCCCGGCTACCAATCAATTCTCAAGGACCTGAAACAATCGACCCGTCAACGCTTCGTGGCCATCGACTTCGATTATCCACCGCCCGAGATGGAAACAGAGATCGTCGCCCGCGAAGGAGGAGTGGATGAGGGCACCGCCCGCGATTTGGTTCTCATTGGCCAGAAGGTGCGGAACCTGCGGGGACACGGTTTGGAAGAAGGCGTCTCCACCCGTTTGCTGATCTATGCCGCCCAACTAATCACCCTCGGCATCCCTCCGGTTACCGCGGCGGAAGTAGCCATGTGCTCGCCGATCACTGACGATCGTGAGCTGCAACGCAGCATCCGCGAGATAGTAACCACGGTGATCTGAAGCCGCCGGTCCTAATGGCATGCGCGAGAGCTAAGACCTATAATGCCGACAACAGGAGATCGAATCCATGAGTACCCTTCGAATCGAAGCTACTCTCAACCAGGACGGCAAGCTTGTGTTAGAGGACTTGCCCTTTCGAGCAGGTGACGCAGTGGAAGTCACTATCTCGCACAATGCCAACGGGGGTGCGATAGACATCCTGCTTTCCAAGAGCAGCGCAGAGTCACATCAGCCCGACTCCTATCCCTTAAGAGACACAGTCATCAAGTACGAAAGGCCCACTGAACCAGTCGGGTTAGAGGATTGGGATGATTCTGAATGATTCTATTGGACACTCACATCTGGGTTTGGTGGGTGAATGGCAGTTCCGAGCTGCCAGAAGTCATAGACTATTTATCGATTCGAATGAACAAGAAGGTTTGGCAATCAACATTATGTCCGGCTGGGAGGTGGCCAATCTGGTCCAGAAGAATCGTCTCACCCTCAACCTCCCTGTCTTTAGACTGGATTAACCTCGCTATCAACTATCCAGGTATGAACCTCTTCAATCTCACGCCGGCTATCGTCGTTGACGCCAATGAACTACC
>DATKIS010000770.1:0-12814 GCA_035543975.1 Pyrinomonadaceae bacterium | reverse complement strand
GTGGGCAATCCGGCGTCCGAACCTGGTCGTACTGGCAAACTCTTCATCGAGATGGACCGGATTGTGATCTCCGCTCAATTCGGCAAACGCACGAATGGCGTCATCCGTGATCTGCTTCGATATCGAGGCTGTGTCTCCAACCTTCAAGTTCATCGCGTAAAGCAAACTGTTAGTTTGCGTTGATTTGTCCGCCATTCAATTCCGACTTCAACTCAAGAAATCGTAGACGAATCCACAGGAAAGCAAACTAACAGTTTGCTTTACTCAGATCCGCGTGTCGCGTCCAGCCCAGTAAGGCTCGCGCATGACCCGCTTTAGAGTCTTGCCGGCCGTGCTGCGGGGGAAATCTTCCATCAGGACAACTGAGTGAACCCGCTGCAGCTTGCTATCGACACGCTCGTTAATCCACTCGCGCAACACATCCTCGGTGACCGCAGCGGGTCCGTTTAGTACGACCGCAGCCATCGGCGTCTCACCCCACTTCTCGCTGGGGATTCCAAACACAGCGGCTTCGCGGACCGCTGGATGCTGCACAATGATTTCTTCGATGTCGCGAGGGAAGACGTTGCACCCCCCGGTAATAATCAGATCCTTCATCCGATCGACGAGAAACAGAAAACCATCATCATCGACGTAACCCAGGTCGCCGGTGTGCAACCAACCGTCTATGATTGCCTGTTCCGTCAGGTCGGGGCGTTTGTAGTATCCGGGCATCAGAATCGGTCCACGTCCAGCGATTTCGCCGACTTCGCCCGTCGCCGCTTCGGTTCCGTCTTCACGGATGATTCGCATTTCGAAAAACGGAGGTGGCGCCCCTACTGAGTTGGCTTTGGCCGCGTAGTCGTTCTTGTCGAGGATGGTGACGAAGCCTTCAGTCAAACCGTAGAGTTCGTAGAATCGACCCGGAAGCACCCGATTCAGTTTCTCCTTGTGTTCCAGATGAAGCGGCGCGCCGACTGTGCCAATCATCTCCAGTGACCCGAGAGCTTCAGCGGAGAAGTTTGGCGCGTTAATCATCGCCACAATCTGAGACGGCACCATCTTTACGTGCGTCACCCGCTCTCGCTGGATGGTTTCAATGAAGCTTTGAGGCTCAAAACTTTCGCGCAGAATGTAGGTGGCGCCTACAAACATCGAGGGCATCAACGTGAGAAAAGCTCCATTGAAGACTATTGAGCCGGCATGCAGGATGATGCTTTCAGGCCGAATGCGATAGGCGGAGGCGAAGAGTGTGCAATACATCGCGCGGATGTAATGGTTGTGCACAATACCCTTGGGCTGGCCGGTCGTACCGCTGCTGTAGATGATATTGAAGATATCTTCGTCGGCGATTTCGATGTTTGGAGGGTCCTGGTCGCCGGCAGTTTTGGCTAACTCTTCATAACTGCGATAACCGGCGAGTTCGGTTTCACCAGTGAGAATATAGCGATCACTCTCAATACCGGGCAGGTCAACTTTGATGGCATCCACTTCCGCGGCGAAGCTCGCGTTGGTAACCACGGTGGAGACGTCGGCATCCCGCAACAGATTCACGAGCCCCTTGCCGCGGGTCAAGGTACTGAGCGGCACCACCACAGCTCCGGTCTTAGCCACTGCCCAGTAAACTTCGAGAAGCTCCAGACAATTCGGCAGGATGGTGGCGATCTTGTCACCTTTACCGACTCCTAACTCGAGCAGTGCATTCGCCAGTCGATTGACGCACCGGTTGAATTCACTAAAGGTCAGCCGATGCTCATTGAAAACGATGGCCGTGTGGTCGGGGCGGTAGCGAGCATGCCGCGGAAGGAGTGAGCCAATATTCATCATTCCCTCCCCTTCTGCGGGGTTGTTTTCCATGGCGACGAAAGCAAACTTGCTTCGCCAAAGAACCGCCACATTTCCAGACTGGCGTTTGGTCCTTTAGAGTCGCCGAACGAACTCGCCGTTGGGGCACCCGACCAGGCGTGACCCATCCCCTTAACAATCCACTTCTCCATCAACAAGTGAGCTTTGCTGTCGGCATAAACAGTTTTCGTGTAGCTACGTCCGTCGCGCACGGAAGCGTCACTGGTCTGGACGGGCTGCCCCTTGACGCTATCATTGGCCCGCCCGTCATCAAGGCAATCGTTAGTTTTGGCCCACTGAACGATGACCTGTTCAGCGTTGACTGGATTCAAATAGGGATCAGCGTCTCCATGGAAAACTATGACGGGCATTCGCCGCTTGTCTCCAGCGCGCAGTTTTGCCCACGACAGTCTCATCGAATTGAACGCCTCGATTCCAAGTTGACTTGGATCCGGCCCACCTTGCTTCATCGCTGCCAGCCCGCTCTGTACGTCAGTGCCCGCCTTGAAAGCCAAGCCTGAACTTACGCCAATGCCGGAAAAAAGATCGGGATAGGTGGCGCCCATCACTACGGCCATAGCCCCGCCCGCAGAAATTCCCGCCACGTAGGTCCGCTTGGCATCGACGTTATATATCGAACGAACCCGCTCAACAATCGCCGCGATGATTGAGGGTTCACCCGAATCTCTCGCCTGATGTTTCGGCTCAAACCAGTTCCAGCAACGGAGCGGATTGGCTTCCTTAGTCTGTTCAGGATAGACGACGAGAAAATTGGCGAAGTCGGCCACAGAATTCATACCGGATATTGCGGCCAGATCCTGCGGCGTCTGCATGCAGCCGTGCAGCATTACTAAGAGGGGAGTCGGCTTGCGTTTGACATAGCCGGAAGGCACCCATAACGCATAATTGCGCGAACCGGCTGCGCTGCCGGCATTGCCGTTAACCCATTCACCGGCTCTGGCTTCACGCGTCAGCGACATGAGCGTAATGAGAACTATGAGAAGAATTCCGCTCTGTTGCGCACTCATTGAAGATCCCGATGTTACGATTTAGCCCGAAGGGCTCTCAGATAGTAGCCGGTGGTCGAAGCCGTGCGAAGACCACCGGAGAACTCGGCAATAACAATTACACCCCGGAGGGGGTGTTCGAAATACCCTTAGCACCCTCTCGGGGTGCGGGCGGTAGACTTATCCTCCGGTGGTCTGCGCTGCGCTCCGACCACCGGCCCGGGGGTCCCCGGCGCGGCAGCCGCGCTGGGGTGGCGAGTACTTTCTTCAAACCCTCCGGGTTAAATACATTTCTGAGTGAATTCATCGATCACGTCGGCTACTCTCGAAGCACCACGCTCGCCCAGCACAATGGTGTAATGCGTTGTGCCCGGGATCGTTTCATCCGCGAGTTCCGGAAGGATAGCCCGCATCTGCTCAACGGCGGGGTCAGGAATCAGTTGCGGACGGTCGAGTGCAAACCCAGCCGCAGCCCGCAACAACATCACCGGCACCTGCAAAGCCTCGAGTCGCGCTGTGATTTCTGCCACTCTAAAACTTTCCGCCACGTCAAAGCGAACGGCCGCTTCAGAAGCCTTCGGCCGCAACAACGGGGCTTCGCCGCCCACCTCGTAGCTTAGAAACGCTTCGGTCCAGGGTCCCCAGTCGGCCGCGGGGAAGTTTGGACGAGAGCGCCAGAATTCCAGATAAACCTCCCGCGACGGGTAGGTCGCCTGTAGCTGGGTTATTCGTTGGGCCAGCACGCTGTCGAGCACCTGCTCAGCATCCGCGCCCACCGGCATGTCCAGCAAATAGCCGCCATCGATCAGAATCAACCCTGCCACAAGTTCCGGGTCTTGCGCCGCCAGCGCCGTCGCGATGAAAGCCCCCATCGAGTGGCCAACGATAATGCTCGGCCCGAGACCGAATGCCCGCATCGCGGCCGCCACATCGCGGGCGTGTTGCGCCAGGCCATACGGCCCGTCAGGTTTGTCAGAGTCGCCGCGCCCTCGCAAATCCAGAGCAAGCAGCGAACGCCTGCCCTCCAGGCGTTCAGCGACACCGATGAAGTTAAGGTAGGAAGCCGTCAGACCGTGGAGCGCGACGACGGGTGCGCCACGGCCCGGCCAGTAGCCGAAGGTAAGTTCAATGCCGTCGCCGCAAACGCGTCCTCGCGCTTCGCTCGCCACTTTCAAACCTGCTTGCACCGGAACATCTAACATTAGCCAGCCCCTCCCTAGAAGTTGAACTTCAGCCCGAATTGAATCAAGCGTGGGTTGCTGCTGGTTGAGATGATCCTTCCAAATCGCCCGGCCCCCAGCGTCGTATTGATCGTTCCGTCGGCATTGAAGTTGGTTGCCGGAACGGCGTTGAGATCGCTGATTGGATTAGCGTAGTTAACTGTGTTGAGAAGATTAAAGAACTCCGTGCGAAACTCGATACTCTTCGTTTCCCGGATGCGGAAGCGCTTGATGATGGAGAAGTCTACATTGTTCTGGTGTGGGCCACGGATGATGTTGCGCCCGGCATTGCCTATGTCGGTTCCCACCGCGCCAGCGACGGCACTGCCGCCCGAACTGGGAATGGCCGCACCCGCCGCCACCACCGGCCGGGCAAACGCCAGCGGGTTGAAGAAGTATCCTGCGGGCACGTTGGCAAATGGATCGCCCACCAGGTTAGGACGCGCCAAAGCTGCACTCCCGCCCGAGAGGCCGTAGAAAGAACCGGCTCCCGTGTCCACCACATCGATGGGCAAACCGGACATCGAAGTGAAGATGGTGCCTAGCTGCCAATCACCCAGCAGCAACTTACCGGCTTCCGAACCTTTCGCTATTCCCGGCATCGGCACGTCGTAGAGAGCACTGAACACAAACCGATGCTTGCGATCAAAGTCGGACAACCCATGATTCGCATTCTTGTCGAGTTGGTTTCCAAGAATTGCACTGGTTTCGCCAACTGCGCCGGGATTCAACACGCCGCCGGCGCCAGGACCGCCGCCCTGACCGGAAGCATTGTCTTCGGATTTCGCCAGCGTGTATGACGCCAGAAACTGGAGGCCATTTGCGAACCTGCGGGTCAAGCTGGCCTGCAGAGAGTTGTAGGTTGATTCGGCAGTCGATTGGTTTTGGAAAAACCCGTTGATGACAACGCCCTGGAAAGGCGCGCGCAGGGCTGCGTTAGCTGGAGTGTTCGTAGTGATCACTGCTCCAGTTACGGCGTTGGTTATGGGACTGGCCGTGCTGGCCAACTTGGCTTGATTGATTCCTACCTGGCGGAACAGATTCTTGCCCCGGGTGCCTACGTAGCCAACTTCAAGCAAATAGTTTTTGAAGACTTCGTACTGAGCATTGACGTTGTACTGGTGCAGGAAGGGCGTGCGGATATTGCGATCGAAGAGTGTTCCCGAGAGTGCGACGCCCGGCACCAGAGTCGGGAAAGCACTCGTCGGCGGAGCCGGGAAGAATGGATTGGTTATCGGCGGCACCACGCTCACACCGAACACGTAAGTAGGCGGCGCGATCACGTTCAGCGTTATGTACTGAAACGAAGTACGCGAATAGAAGATTCCATAGCCCCCGCGAACCACCAGCTTGCCTGAATCCAGCGGCGAGTAGGCAAACCCTACGCGTGGAGCAAAATTGTTGGGGTCGACGCTATTGACCACTCGCTTGCCCACATTGGGGATGCTGGCCACGTCATATTCGGGAATCACGTTTCCAGCCTGCACGTAACCTCCGATGGGTGGCCCAATCGGGGTCCCGGAGACGGATAGCGGCCGGGGAACATAAAGCGCGGGGTCGAAGGTGGCGATGCGGCCACGGGTGTCATACGGTGGCAGGTCTAACTCGTAACGCAGCCCCAGATTCAGGGTCAACTTTCGACTGACCTTCCAATCGTCCTGAACAAAAAAGTTGTAGTCATGAGCGCGCAGGCTGCGATTGCCGATACCACTACCGAAAACCGTAAAACTCGGGACACCCGCCAGGAAGTTTGTGAAATTGGCAAACTGAATCTGGCCGCGCGTAAAGAAGTTTAGGACGTAGTTGTTTTCGTTATAGCGAAACTCCCCACCCGCCCGAAGACTGTGGCTGCCCCTGGTAATCGAAACTGTGTCGGCCACAGTTGTTGACGGCGCCACCGCCTTCACGTCGATCGTTGCTGACGTTCCAATTGTTACCCCTCCGGCCGCCGGATTAATCTGAATCAGACCCAACCCAGGGAAGACACTCGCATTTGAACGAGCGATGCCAACATCGGAGTCTTTCACCGGCTCCTCAGGATATGCATCGACGCGGATGAAGTTGTAACCAACGCGCAGTTCGTTGAAGACTGTGGGACTGAAGATATGGGTGAACTGCATCGTCGCCAGCCGATTGTTGTTTTGCTGGAAATTGCCGTAGCCGGGAACGTTGGGCCCGCCACCCAGGAAGCTCGGCAGCACGAGAGTTTGCGGTGCATTTGAGAAATAAAGCTTGAAGGCAAACGTGTTCCTGTCGTTGTAGCGATAGTCGAGATTGGCGTTGAACTGGTTCTCGTCAAACACGGATGGCGTCGATCCCGTGTAGGTACCGTTGGCGGCTGTGGGCGTAGGAATCAGGAACGAACCATTGGCCAGCTTGGCATTCAATAACGCCAAGGCCACCGGGTTAGGCGCGAATCCATAGGTAGCCTGCAAGGTCGCCGCTGAACGATCGTTGGTCAACCGCGGGTCGATCAGTACGCTTGATGACAAACTATTAATGATTGAGGCGCCGTTGCGTTCGCGGGTAGCCTGGAAGGAACCGAAGAAGAACAGCTTGTCCTCCTTAATCGGACCACCCAGATAAGCACCGAGGACCTTCCGCGTCAGCACCGGGCGGGCGACACCCGCCGCGGTCAAGAAAGGATTGTTGGCATTGAACCTGGCGTTGCGAAGAAACCCATAGGCCCCGCCGTGAAAGTCGTTACCGCCACTCTTGGTGACCGCCTGGATGTTTCCCCCGCCTGAGCGGCCGAAGGTGGCGTCATAAAGGGAGGTCTGCACCTTAAACTCCTGAATCGTTTCCGGAGCCGGCACGGCCAGCGACGGCGCGGAGTTTGTGCCCATCGAGTTAGCGTCGATGCCGTTGATCTGAAAATTGTTGTTGGTTACTCGGGCGCCGTTTACCGAGATGTTTTGCGAGTTTCGACCGACCGAAGTATTGTCGGGCAAGTATGTCGCGGCACCAGGCGAGAGCCCCAGGATTTGGGTGAAGTTCCTCGTCGCCAGCGGCAGTTCAGACAGCGTCCGGCTGTCCACGACCCGGCCCAACTGCGATCCATCTGTCTGTACGAGCTGAGGCACGGCATCGACAGTGACCGTTTCCGAGACCGACCCTACCACCATCGCGGCATCCAGCGACGTGGTTTCAGTGATCGTCACCTTCACGTCGTCCTGGATGAATTTCTTGAACCCATTCGCGGTTACTAACACGCTGTATTCGCCCGACGGCAGCAGCGGCACAATGAAGTGACCCGAGTCGTCAGCTACGATGGTGCGAACTTCGCCGGTGGCCTTGTTGGTTACAGTGATCTCGGCTCCGGGCAACGCGCTGCCATTCGAATCGGAAACACTGCCGGCGATGCGGCCTGTAGTCTGGCTTTGGGCCAAAGCAGTGAGGCTGCACAGAAACAACAGACACACAGTGGTGAACAACTTAACGCCATTACGCATACTCATTGGCAGTAGTCTCCTTCATTCAAAAACTGACAGTAACCTCTGGATGGAATGGCCGCGGACGATCCGGCCTAAAGTCGCCTGGGAAGATGGACAGCAAGTCATAGAGCAAACAGCGCTCCACGTCCGGGGGCTGCGGTTCGAATATGAAGTAGGGGACGTTTTGGCCAGCCGAAACGAGCTATCAGTTTTGAGGGAGTGGGCTGGGCGTAGCCCTGAACTTCCGGCGAATGCTCAATTATTGGACGCGAGACTTGCACACTGCCCAATCTTTGGACAGAAAAGTAACCGGTTTCCCAATTGCCGGATTCCTTAACGCTCTGTTAGCGGTGGCCTTGAACCCCGAGTGCTGAATTAACGCTGAAAGCGTTCGCTAATTCCAGTCAAGGGTTGTTACAACCGACCTTACATCAGGAAGTCTCGGCTGAATACCGTCGCATCTTGTTGTAAAGCGTCGAGCGGGTTACGCCAAGAATCTCGGCGCCGCGACTAAGGTTATTTCCAGTCGCCGCCAGGATGCGTTCGATGTGCAACCGTTCTACTTCATCGAGCGACAGGAACTGCTCGGATTCCTCTTGTTTCGCAGACTCCCGAAGTTCAGGTCCACCGAGCGGGAGATCGCTGGCGTGAATACGTTCGCCGGCGCAAAGAATAACGGCACGCTCGATCACGTTGCGCAGCTCACGAATGTTACCCGGCCAGTTGTAGCTCTCCAGCAGCACTTCGGCCTTGGGCGTGACGCCCTGCACCCGGCGGTTTAGCTTTTGACTGTAGTGGGCAATGAAATGTTTTGCTAGTGGCAGGATGTCTTCCCGACGTGCTTTTAGTGGTGGCATTGTCAGGGGCATCACGTTGAGTCGATAGTAAAGGTCTTCGCGAAACCGGCCGCGTTTGATCTCTGCCTGCAAGTTTCGGTTTGTCGCCGCCACGACTCGCACGTCTACTTCCTTTTCCTGAATCCCGCCGACACGCCTGAATCTTTTTTCTTCAAGTACCGTGAGAACCCTGGCCTGAATTGCCGGTTCCATTTCGGCGATCTCGTCAAAGAAAATCGTGCCGGCGTGGGCCAGCTCAAACAGGCCGGGCTTGCTGACCACGGCCCCGGTAAAGGCACCTTTCTCGTGACCAAATAGTTCAGACTCGAGCAGCTCACGGCTGAGACCTGCGCAATTAACCGCCACAAATGACTTTTCATGGCGAGCGCTAAGCCGGTGAATAAGACGGGCGATGACTCCCTTGCCAGTTCCGGTTTCCCCTTGTAGCAGTACGGTACTGTCAGATTCCGCCAGACGCTCGATCGTTTGGTAGATGCGGAGGATGGCTTCGCTTTGGCCATGAAAAAACTCGGAGGCGGTGCGCTCCTGGACGAGCCCAGCCAACAACAGTTCGCGCCGGGCGCGGCTCTGTTCCAGCGTTTTGGCAATCAGAATCAGGATGCTTTCGGCGTCGAAAGGTTTGGTGAAGAAGTTTTCGGCCCCGTTCTTCAGCGCCAGGATCGCAGTCTCGATCGTCCCGTGGGCTGTCAGAATAATCACCGGGACATCATCGTCAATTTCCTTGATCCGCGTGAGCAACTCAAGACCATGAACATCAGGAAGGCGCAGGTCGAGCAGGATTAGTTCGGGGGCCTTTTCGGTAACTATCGGAAGTGCCTCGGCGCCGCTCTCTGCCTCCAGCACGCGGTAGCCTTCGCCTTCAAGCAACCGGCGCAAGCCGAAACGAACCGAGGGCTGATCGTCGATAACGAGAATTTTGTCTTTAGCGGTAACCATAGTAATGAGCAGTCAGCAGTCAGCAATCAGTAATCAGCGGTCAGTTGTTCGTGGTCAGTTGTTCGTGGCTAGTTTTCAATCTCACACCTGTCCGTCGTTAGCTGTCTGTTAACAGTTGGCTCTATTCGTGTCGTCTCAATACGGTCAGGCCCGCCCGACTACTGACAACTGACTGCTGACCGCTGACTGCTGATTGCTCCCCCCTACGCCACCGGCAACCTAATAACAAACGTCGTCCCACTGTCCCCATTGGGCAGCAAGCCAATCGTTCCGCCGTGGTCGTGGATCGTCTTGCGCACGATCGCCAGGCCCAGTCCCACTCCATTTCGCCGCGTGGTAAAGAACGGTTCGAAGACTTTGTGACGGTTTTCGACAGCAATCCCTGCACCAGTATCGCTGACTTCAATCTGAATCTCCGAAGACGTCTTCATTTGCCCTGGTGAAAAAAGTCGAATCTGACCGCCTCGTCCGGTATGTTGCAGCGCATTCTCAAACAGGTTGGTGAAAACGCCGTGCATCTTCCGCCGGTCAACTCGCGGACCCTCGGGTTCGTGATAGTCAACAACCAGACTGACCCCTTTTTCGTTTGCGGCCGCGCGAAACTCTTCTGCCACTTCCTCGATTACGATGCGCAGCGCTGACGTGTCAGGATCTAGTCTGACCGGGCGACTGTGTTCCAGCAGTTGCTCCATCAAATAGTTCAAGCGACTAACCTCGGTCATCACCACATCAATAAAGGGCTGGACCGTTGTTCGATCTTTCAGCTCACGGGCCAGGGCGCTCAGAGTGGTGGTGATGCCAAAAAGAGGATTTCGGACTTCATGCGCCACCCCCGCCACCAGTTCGCCCACCACCGCCAGTCTCTCCGAAATTATTAATTGTTGGGAAAGACGCTTTTGCTCGGTGATGTCTTTGACGATGCCGAGGTGAAAAACCTGGCTGTCGGCTGCGTCCGTGACCACTCGGATACTCAGCCGGGCCGGCATCGGCTCGCCCGAATGACGCTGAAGATCACACTCCACATCGAGGACCTGACCCTCGTCAGCTAATTGCTTGATAAGTCGCTTCGCCGCGGTCTGATCTACGAACAAGTCTTCGATCAAGTTAATGCTGGCCAGCTCTTCCGGCGTTCGGTAGCCCAGCATTAGCGCCAACGCTGGGTTAATAGTGACCAACGCGCCACTCGGCGTACTGCGATAAAGTCCATCAACTGCATTTTCGAAGATTTGCCGATAACGTTCTTCCGACTCACGGACCTGCTGGAAGAGTTGAGCATTGCGAAGCAACTGCGCCGCCTGGGTCGCGAAGATCGTCACCAAACGTTTTTCGGCTTCGAGGAAACCACCGGTCTTGTTTATGACCTCAATGATTCCCAGCATATGCTGGCCGGCTTTCAACGGCACCGCCAGCATCTCTCGAATATTTCCGGCCGCCTTAGCACTGAGCAAAGGATCCTGGCGCGCATCATTCGTCAGGTAGGGCTCACCGGTCGTGAACACCCGAGTGGCAATGCTCGTTTCTTCGAGTGCAAAGCGCAGGCTGACGAGGTGTCGGTCTTCCATTCCGTAGGCCGGCACTTGAGCGCGGATGCAGTTTTGGCTCTCGTCGTAAAGCAGGATGACGCAAACTTCCGCGCCCAGCAGCCGGGCAATCTTGCGCGTCAGTAGTTCACAAATTTGGCTGACTTCGGCGCCGGTCCCCATCATCAAAGAGATGTGGTACAAGCCGCTCAGTCGTTCGATCTCCTGTTGTAACTGCAAAGCGGCTTCGTTAATGGTGGTGGCGAGCTGACCAACTTCATCCTGGCGATCAACTGCAATAGACTCGTTTACTCTTCCCAGCCGAAAATGCCCGGCCATCTCCTCGATCTGACGCAGCGGCCGGATCACAGTAAAGATGAGGATGGCGGTGCTGATTACGGCGCCAACCAATAACGAAACAACTGCGCCGGTTAAGGCACTACGGAATACCGGAAGCTGCTCGGGCTGCATCAGCAGGCCGGCGCCCAGGTAAATCAACACCAGAGCCAGCAGGAGCAGGATCCAGCCTAACGCTAGTTTTCCCACGAGGCTCTGCCGCGGATTAAGGAGGGAACGCGCTGAAACCTCTTTTGCCAGGCGGCTGCGGTTTTTCAGTTCCTCGATAGCCCGGATGGCTTCTTCGCGCGTGGCAAAGATATTCGACTCGAGGTCCTTGGCCGCGCCCAGGTAACGCAGGACCGACCGGGTTAACCCGCTCGATGAATAACGTACGGTGGTGAGGCTGTAGCGGTCGTAAAGCTCCTTGATGCTCTCGCCGTAGTAATCCACCATCTCCGGGGCAATCTCGGTGCCTTCATAGTTAACTATCGCGTAGGCCTTGCGCCCACGGCTTTCGAGGATTTCGCGGACCAGGCGTCTCGTCTCATCCACTTGTTCGCGGGTTTCGATACGCAGCCCGGCCAGATCGATAAAAAGAATGTTTTCCCGGGCGTCGAATACGAACCGATCTCGAAGTTGCATTTGGGTTACCACGTGAGTCGAAAGCAAACCTACTTCACCAATCTTAGTCTGGCCATCCCAGCCCGGCAACAGGCGTTTAGAGTACAACCTTCAGGTTGCGTCGTCCCATCCAACACTCCCGCGAAAATGGAGTCTTCATGATTAACCTCGAGATGAGTCATCGGCCGAACGGCGTTAAGGCCGTTGCGGTAAAAGAACTCACGATGTGATTACCGTAGGCCTTCGCTCCGTGCAGGCCTCATCTCTGACCAAACCACTTCCAAGCGCTAATTGGCAAAGATGAAGTGCGTCGGCAAAAATGCATGCTAAACTGACGCCCGTTTCCGGGTCAGCAAAGAGAGGTTAAGAACTCGTTCTCTCTTCGCAGACGGGACAGGCAAGTAATCCGTTGGCTTTACCAGAGCCGATGGTGCCAGAAAAAAGCAAGGTAAAGGAGTGTCCGATGACACGTTGGATGAGACGCTTTGTCATATTTGTGTGCGCGGTGGCGCTGCATACCACTTTAATGGTCCGCGCTCAAGACAATACTAACTCGCGCGCGAAGCAAGAACTCAACGCCTTCGTGAAAAAGTTCGAAGAAGGCGACGCAGTCTTCCACCAGAAGAAATACGCCGAGGCGGCGGCTAACATAGCCGCCGCCCACGCCTTATATCAGAGCGCTAATCGTCGCGATGAGAACATCGGCGGGTCCTGGCTTACAATCGCGCCGCAAACCTTTCCGGCCATGCGTTTCTACGGCTACATCGAAGGCCTGGAAGGCAGCCTCAAAGGCGAGATGGCGGACCCGATCAAGGTGACAGCCGCGGTCCTCCACAATGCCGCCCTCGTGATGTGGCGGGATGCCAGCATCCTTAGCAATGCGGACAAGGGGCCTCTCTCCTACGCTCTTTCCGATCCGCCGATGGAGGAGCTGTCGGAGGAGCGACTCTTGTCCGTTGCGGATGACCTCTACAGTAAAATTAGAAGAGTCGAGCTGCCGGTGCCCGACAGAGAATGGTACGAAGTGGTGGTCGCGGGACGTCGCGCGCAGCTCGT
>DATKIS010000769.1:0-4409 GCA_035543975.1 Pyrinomonadaceae bacterium | reverse complement strand
TCAGGCGGCGGAAGATCTCAGCGCAGAGACGATGGTTGTCATATTCAAGCGGTGGGACGACCTTTCGCGCTGGGTAGATGACGCCGGCGATATTCCGCGGCTACGAAGCTTTGCGTGTGGTGTCGTCAGAAACCTCGCCCGCGATCTATATCGGACTCGTCAAAGATACTTCTTGGTGGGCGAATCGGAAAGTCTGAATCCTCCTGTAGAAGAACCATCTGATTCACGCATCGAAATGCTTGACGTCGAGCGGACACTCGCGCAGCTACCAGACAAGCAATCTCAAGTCCTGCGGATGGAATTGGAAGGCTTCACCACGGCAGAGATCGCACGAGAGATGTGCGTCCAGGAAAGTACAACACGTACGCACCTTGCGTCAGCAAGGCGTCACATGCGAGAACGGCTTTACGAGGTCTTCACAGACTGCAGCGCTTAGCGTGTTGACAACAATGAAGAGGTAACAGGTCGCAGGCAGATTGCGCCGAGCGTTATCGTCCATATGAATCGGCCAAACAATTAGGTGATTAACATGCTGCTTTCGCCCCTCACTCAAGAACAGCGTGCGGCAGCCATAGACAAGGCTGGCAAGGTCAGGAGAGAGCGAGCGGAACTCAAACCCAAGTTCGTTGCTATGTTTATCAATATGGCGCTACCGGACTTGTTTAGCGCCGTGCAATCCGACGACGTCATCGGCCAGATGAAAGTCTCGGAGGTGCTGGAGGGGTTGCTGCCCGGCATTTACGGGGGTGCCGTCGAGCGGATAGCAGGCAAGCTCTCGATCGAACCCTTTGACCAGGTGCGCGATCTTCGCCCCATCCAGCTGGCCGCCCTTGAGCGAGAAGTTTCCAAGAACCTGCGAGAAAGCGCCTGGTTTGGACAGGACGGGTCGACTATTGACATCAGTTTAGACACTGACACTCGCGACGAGTTCCAGATTGAAGTCGACTGGAACGACGAGGAGAACGTTCGTCGAGCGCTAAGGGAAGCGGGCGCCCCGCTCCACGAGCCATACGACGCACTCGACGTTGAGAGTACCCCGCAGTTCGTAGTCATTGCCATTGCCGCGTCGTCAGGGGCTTGGCTATGCATCCGAACAGCTATCAAAGGCCTCGCCGAGCGGAATCGGCATAAGACATTCCGACTTGTTTTGTCCGATGGCACTCACCTCGTCGCCGACGGATACTCGATAGATCAACTCGCACGCCTTGTCCAGTTGGTCAGCGACCAATACGTGGAGCGCCTGAAGGAGATGGAGAACCCGCAGGACCTTCGGCAGGCCATAGCTCAGGTAACCAAAAAACTGCTGGACCACCGCAGAACCTGGTCCGCGGACGAGACTGTTGATTTTTGTCTTGAGCAGGCCGTTCGACTGATTGACAACCCCCACAGCGAGGGGCAGGAGGAGCTTCCGAAGTGGGTTGCGCTTGCCGTCAAGCGCATACGCGAACTGAACTCGAGCACCGACAGCGCACCAGCCGGATCCGAGGATGCCAAACGCGTGCTAGATGAGGCGACCAAACTTCTCACCCAGATCGCAGCTCCTCCCGATGCCTCGGCAAAGGACTCTCCGCGCGAGCAGCGATATTGATCGAGGGAAGACGTCGCCGTGAGTGCACACGAGCTCCGAGACCCCCTCAGGCCGACCCGCCCACCCCACTCTCGACAACCATCACATCCGCCTTCGAGAGTGAAGTTCGCACACACCCGACAGAACGCTGCACGCCGTCACCGCCACAAGGTGAACGTTCGTGATCAGCGCACTAGCGCTATCCGTCGATGCCAGGTAGATCGCCTCGCATGCCTGCCCGACCGATCGCGATGGCCGCATCTGCGTCGAGCTGCACCAGTTGTCGAGCCTGTCCGAACACTGCTCGAAGCTCGTCACCCTGCGCTTCGATCTCGTCAAGGCGGTCCAGGAGCGCCCCGCTCGTCCAGGCTGGGCCAAGCAACTCAAGCAACGTGCCCACACGGTCGACAACGCGTCGGGCAGCATCCTCGTCGATGTCATCTGGGCGTTCGATGACACCTGAAGTCGAGAGATCCACGTAGAACCCGCGCAGCTTTTGCACGTGTTCCTGCCTGGCCTCCGTCTGGAGTTGCGCCACTACCGTGGCGGTAACGCTCGGTTGGTCTTGGCCAAAGAACGTAAGGATGGCGCCGGCGTTCAGCAGCTTGGTTGGGTGGTGAACCCAGTCCTTCCAGAAACCCTCGGCCTGGTCATCTGTGTAGACCAACGCACCGAGCGAGAGACAGGCCTTGCCGAACTCTTCAAGGGCGAGTACGGCCAGCGCGTGGGCCCGCGACCATCGCCCATGCTGAAGCAGCAGCGATGCGTCATCGAACAACTCCATACCGTTAACAACGGCATGATGTGCCACCAGGAGGAGCTGCCGCAACGTCGGTAGTGGTCTCGCCATGGCGACAGCATGTACCTCCCGGCTCCGGACAGCGAGCGATATATGACTTCGTTTTAGCTTCTGGTTGCGACGCGATGATGAGGGCTTACGATTGATATCGCATGGCCAGCCACGATGATGGGGAAGCAGCTGAAGCCCGGACAGAAACTCACGTCGCTCGATCCGTATGAACTGGGTGAGTTGTTCAAGCACCCGGTGCAGCATACAAATTTCGACCACGTCCACGAACTCGTCGCTATGCTGCATAGCTGCAAGTCGCCTGCTGACTACAGTGAGTTTCAGGGGCACCTGTTCAAGGCTGTCTATCAGGTTGAGGAGCGGCGAGGTCAATGCTCGCGCGTGCTGAAGCGCTTCCGTGGCGGTAAAGGTCCGCCTGCTGACGTACCACCTCCTGCTGTCGGTGATGCGACGTCGCTCAGAGCATGGCAACTTGAGGCCTTCGTCTTTGAACGTGCAGCGAGGCAGCTGCGAGCGGTTGGCGACGGACTGGCGTGGCGGGTGTTTGGTTACGACCGCCGCCGGATACTGGCGCTATCCCGCAACGACTCACCCGGCATGATGTTCGGAAAAGACGGCCTGCCGTACGAACTCGGCCGCGTCGAAGACATCTGGCGGGACAAGCAGCACTTTGCGCTCTTGCATGACCTCACGAACTGTCTTCGCATCGCAGACGTATCTGAGTTCACTGATGAAGGTGTCGTGCTTCATGAGGTCAAGAAGAACTCGCGCATAGAGACGAAGCAAAGAAGGCGTATTGAGGAGGCCATCAACGCGGTCATGCACGGCGGACCGTTGCCAGGAGGCGTTGTCGACGCCTGGCTCGTTGAGCTGCAACAACCCTATGCGGCCGACCTGCAACCATTGAACGATGCGATCCAGCTCGCTTGCAAGCACGGTTCTCGGGGTATGCGCCTGGGCCATGGGCGAGCGCTCATTGCCAATGCGCCCGATGTGGTCGCCTCAAAGTGGGGACACGACTATGAGAGTGGTGTGGACTGGCTTTCGAGCATCAAGAGGCGAGCGCTCAAGCGTGCAGGTATCCAGGATGCTCGCCGTCATATTATCGGGCGTAGTGCCGATACGGCGTCTCGCTCTCCCAGCATGGCCCCGTGGTCAATTTACCCCTTTTCCGCAGAGGACTGCGCCGCTCTCATTTGTGACGAAGTCATGTTCGAGACGGTCATTTCGCTTGACGCACTCGCTGAAAGTCTCGCGTCGACTGGTCTACGTGTCGAAGTGTTGCTTCCCGAAGCCGACGGCGAACTAGTCGGTAACATAAACATCCTGCAGGCGACATGGGGCGATAGGTCGATAACTCTTCATCCGCATGGTCTGGGTCCGCTCCTATATGAACTGATGAGGCCGGATGTCTGGGCCGTCGGAGTGAAGGAGGCATTGATGAGTGCCGCGGACTCTTGCGAGCCCGTGCTGGTGTTTGCTGATGAAGCGAAGTGGTGGGCGAAGTGAGAATCTTATGAAATCTGGCGCCTGTATGTCCACCGCGACCTGACTGGAGTGCTTACTTCGTACCAGCCTCGAGTCTTGACGATAGTAATCTCAAGTATTATTTCGCTTGTCATTTCCCAGCCATCAGCGCCTAGCTCATTTGCTATGTCCAGCCAGTTTTTCGCCTCTAGAGAGTATGTCTCTGGTTGACTTGATCCCGGTCGCCATATGTCACACCACTGTGTCCACTTTTCGGCTTCGACGCTGCCCTTAGTGCTGAGGTTAGTCTCGCCGGTGTAGACGACGGCCAAGTATTCCCAGCGGACTGTCATCGGCGAAGGAGAAGCAGGTGTCGCGTCCGGGCTTGTTGCGGAGTAGCACCGGCTTGTACGGCGGCGAGATGCGCTCGCATGGCTTGCATGGCGGCAATCTCGCCCGGATGGGGGCCTCCGGGCCATGTCGGAAGAGGTGGAAGCATCAATACCTCCTGATCTCCGGCCAACGACGAGTTGGCTGGGATGCTTGCTCTATACGGCAGTCGTTGCC
>DATKIS010000768.1:0-3926 GCA_035543975.1 Pyrinomonadaceae bacterium | reverse complement strand
GTCGGGCAACTGCCACGGGCAAAATCGGCCTTCTGGTGGTAACTATACCGCAGTTGAATTGCGTCCTAAAGCTGCGCCACCATCTCGGCCGGGTTCCAGTAGGCGTAAACCCGCTGGATTTTCCCTGCCTCATTCACTTCGAAGACGTCAATACCTTCAAAGTGCACTTTCTTGCCTTGTTTGCTGATGCCGTTTCCGCTCCACTTAACGGCCGCTCCATTGCCGGCCACAAAGACCTGGTCTTCGGCCAGCCCAACCTCTTTGAAGGCAGCCATAATTGTCTGGAAAAACTCGCCAATCTTTTGATGGCCCTCAATCGGTGGCGCCCCAACCGGATCGTAGCTGATTGCGTCCGCGGCGAATGTATCTACCCAGGCTTGCTGATCCATGGCTCGGGTAGCCGCAAAGTAGGCTTTGACTGCTTTCGACACAACTTCAGGTGACATTTTGTTCTTTGTTCCTTTCTCGTTCGGCCTGAACTAATACCCGCCGCAAGATCTTGCCTGACGCAGATTTGGGGATTCTATCGATAAACTCGACACTACGAATTTTCTTATGAGGTGCGACTCGCTCGGCCACAAAATCCATTAGTTCCTCATCCGTGGGTGGCGACTCCCCATCAGCCTGCGTTGAAATTCCGGCGGCTCCTTTTAATACTACAAATGCCTTGGGCACTTCGCCGGCTTCGTCGTCCGGGCAGGGAATCACGGCACAATCCGCAACATCCGGATGCGTAAGCAAGAGGGCCTCCAATTCCGCCGGCGGGACCTGGAAGCCTTTGTATTTTATTAGTTCCTTTGCGCGATCAACGATGAAGAAGTGGCCATCGTCATCCGCATAGCCAATGTCTCCAGTATGGAGCCAGTTCTCCGCATCAATGGTGTGGGCCGTGGCTTCCGGACGATTGAGATAGCCCTTCATCACCTGCGGCCCTCTGACGCAAAGCTCGCCTTCCTGATTCGTCCCCAACTCGTTCCCGGTTTCCAGGTCGACGATTTTGCATTCGGTGTTGGGGGCCGGAATTCCCACTGAGCCATACTTGACCAGGGCCCGATCCGCCGGCGACGAGTGGGTTACCGGACTAGTTTCGGTCATCCCATATCCCTGGCGGATGTCGCAGGACAGGCGTTGCATGCAAACCCGGGTCAAGTCTTCGCCGAGCGGAGCGGCGCCACAAAATATCGTCTTCAACTTTGGTAGCTGGTAGTTGTCAACGATTGGGTGCTTGCTGAGCGCGAGGACGATAGGCGGCACCAGGTGCGCCATGGTCACTTCATGATCCTGGAGAATCTGCAAAAACGGCTCCAGCTCGAAGCGAGGCATCATTACTATGGTTGCGCCCTCGAGCAGGCCCAGGTTCAGGATGACCACCAACCCATAAATGTGGAAAAGCGGCAGGACGGCAACGAGGGTGTCGTTTTCGGAGAAATAACTGAGACCCTGCATCTGGCGCATGTTGGCAACCAGGTTGTGGTGAGTAAGCATGACGCCCTTGGCCAGGCCGGTGGTGCCGCTGGAATACGGAAGGGCGACCAGGTCCTCGCGAGGATTGATGGAAACCGTCGGTACCGGGCCATCGCTTTCCATCAGGGTCGAGAAAGGAGTGGCGCCGCCGCCTTCCAGCGGTTCTTCACTTCCTTCGTCGACAAAGACAAAGACTTCTTCAATCCTGGTGGCGAGAGCCGCTGCGCTGTTGGCCTTCTCCAGGCACCCAGGGACGGTTACGAGAAACCGTGCGCCGGAATCGGTCAGCTGGTGCGCGATTTCCTGCTCGGTGTACATGGGATTGACCGGGCAATTAATACCTCCAAGAGATGCCACTGCGTGAAACGCAATGGCATACTCCGGGACATTCGGACTCAGGATTGCGAAGACGTCGCCTTGCTTAAACCCGCGTGCATGCAGTCCGGCGGCAGTGCGCTCTATGGATTCCGCTAGTTTGGCGTAGGTGACCACCCGGCCGCTTAATCCGTCGATCAGCGCAGGTTTGTCGCCGAGCTGCTTCGCTTTTTGCAAAACGAAAGGCGTGATGGGGACTTCGGGAATGGTGACGTCGGGAAAGGGGGCGCGAAATATCATATTCGAGTTTGGCGGCTACTGGTTGCCACCTTTCTTCAGGATGGTTATCGTGACGGGCGTTACATTATCAGGTGACCACGTCTCAGCAAAAGTTTTATATTGAGGGTCCTTTCATACCTTCCCACCATTCCGGTGGGAACATTTGGTAACGACGATCCGCGAAAATACACGAACGTTCACGAATAGGGTTGGTGTTGGCTTGGTGTTTTCGCGTGGATCATATGGATTTGAATTTGACACCAAATCACATAGCTCAGCCTGATATCGCCCCCATGACCCAATCACCTCAATCATCGGAACGCCCGCTAAACATTCTCTGCCTCGCCAGCTACTTCAAAGGTGGCGACTTTATCCGCGAGTGTAAGCGGTTGGGTTGTCACGTAATCCTCGTTACCAAGGAAAAGATGCTGAAGGAAGACTGGCCTCGGGACAGTGTTGACGAACTGATTGCGGTTCCCAACGACGCCGATGTCCCGCTCTTCATTGATCTCGCCGCCTTTATCTCACGAAAAAGGAAACTCGATCTAGTCGTCGCCCTCGAGGAATTCGATGTAATGACGGCGGCTTTGATTCGGGAACACTTGTGCCTGCCAGGTATGAGCAGTTCCACGGCTAAGACATTTCGCGATAAGTATCGGATGGCAGAGGCAGCGAAAGCGGCCAGGGTTGTAGTGCCTGAGTTTGTCCCCCTAATCAATCCGGACGACATCCGGGAGTTTATGGAACGTGTACCAGCGCCGTGGATAATTAAACCGCGTTCGGATGTTTCGGCGATCGGGATTCGTAAAGTTGACGAGCCGGAGCAGGTCTGGCGCGCTGTGGATGAACTCAACGAGCGTGAACACCTGCGCGAACGAGCGTCCTACTATTTGTTAGCCCAGTTTGTCCGTGGCGAAGTCTTCCATGTGGATTCTTTGGTCGCCAACAGCCGCGTCTTATTTGCCGGGGCTAACCGATACGGACGCCCCCCGCTGGAAGTGGCCCATGGCGGCGGCGCCTACATCTCTCGCACAATCGCCCATCGCTCAGAGGACGAAAAGAAGCTTTTTGAAATCAATCGTCAGCTGGTTAAGGCCTTTGGCCTTCTGCGGGGTGCAGGTCACGCCGAGTTCATCAAGAGCGATGCTGACGGGAAGTTCTACTTTTTGGAGATGGCCTCGCGGGTTGGCGGGGCCTATATTGCGGAAGTGCTGGAGGCGGCCTCCGGTCTCAACCTGTGGCGGGAGTGGGCCCGGATCGAAGTTGGAGGCGCAAAGGCTGCCAGGGCAAAGCCCTCGCGAAATGAGTACGCCGGAATAATTCTGTCGCTGGCGAAGCAGGAGTTTCCCGACACGACTGCTTACAAAGAACCGGAGATCGTTTATCGCGTCAAGAAACTCCATCACGCCGGCCTCATCGTTCGATCCAGGCAATTGGAGCGGGTGGAGGATTTGCTCGGCCAATATGCGGGACGCTTCGCTGATGACTTCGTGGCGGTGGTGCCCCCGCTGGAGAAAGCAGAGTAGATTCGCAGATAAAAATGGTCAAAGCGCGGGGGCAAGCCCACCTTCCCAACCTCGAGACAGCGTTGCTTGCTGCAAGCACCTTCGATGAAGGCCTTCCGATCTAATTGTTACCTGGCGGAATGGTAATCTCGGGCTAAGGAAGGTGGGCTTGGCCCGCTCTTCTCCGGGAGAGAAACCACCTCAGGTTTCCGCCTTCCAGAGTGGCCAGATGTCCACCTTGAGCTCTTCGCAGTAGTGCAGCCGGGGAGTCCCTTCCGGTTTGGGCAGGCCATGACATTCGATCATTGTCGACTTTAACAATCCTAAATCCGCGTTTTGCAAAGGCCAGGGCTGATGGTGGAT
>DATKIS010000767.1:0-4569 GCA_035543975.1 Pyrinomonadaceae bacterium | reverse complement strand
TGTGCAACCTCTGTGGTTCTCTGTGTCTCGGTGGTGAAATTACTGCGGAAACCTCCACCACAGAGGCACAGAGGCCACTGAGATCACACAGAGAAGACTTCATAAACTTTGCGCGAGACCTTTTTCAGCAGCCTGCTAGGCCTTGGCTAGTTTGCATCCACGCCACCATCTCGTCCTTCGTTTTGATTGCGGATGGAGGGTCGATGATGAGAAACGCCCGTTTGTCCGAGCAGTATTTCTCGGCGGCGGAGATGACGGTAGCGAAACCCTCCTCGTCCAGGTTCGCGGCCGCGGGAATGCACAAAATGTTGAAGCTGTCTGGCGCAATTCCCTCGAGCGCGTACATGCCGGTTTGGGCCGCGGGATCTCCTGTGAGTTTGCAGGGCGAAGCACCGTCTACACGAACTACCCACGCGACGCGCCCGCCATTTAAGTAATATTGTCGGATGGCGTGGCTGGCTTCGCTGCGCGGGTGCAACCCGCCGAACACTCGCTCGAAATCGGCGTAGCAGTCTATCTTCACGGCCTTACTAATGGGTCCCTGCTCGAAAATGTCTATGAAGGCCGGAGTGGAAGTGGGTACTCCTTCGATCGCGTGACTCTTGAAGGGAACTTCCTCAATGAATACGCCTGGAGCTAGATATTCAGTCATGGGTTCCGGAGTCCCTTCTGAAAGTTTCCGATAGCTTACGCGCAGTTTCGGACGTTGGCCATTAGAGCTTGCGGTGAAGCGCAGCGAGACCCCAGGATCGTGAACCAAAAGCTTTCGAAGCCCGCGAGGCGATTCGGTTCTCACTCCGGGAACGATTGGGTTCTCAGTCCGCGGAGCGGACATCGGCATAGAGCCTGGGGTGAAGCGCAGCGGAACCCCAGGAACGTCAACCTTTCAAAGCCCGCGAAGCGGGCGACAGCAGAACATTGATTAGCCTTTACGGAAATGGCGTGTTGCTGGGAAACAACCTTGCTCTGTCGCCCCTCTCGTTTGCACAAAAACTACTGTCTTCTTAGTCCGCGTTAGCGGACGCCTGAAAATAACCCAGCGATTCATCGCTGGGATAGTCAGGAGGCAAGGGCCCGCAGTCAGTGGAGCGGACGGCCGAAAAAAAGTCCGCTATCCTTCAGCCGTCCGCTTCACGGACTGCAACTTCTTCTGACTCTCTATCCCAGCACTAAACTGCTGGGCTACTATCATTCGTCCGCTGCTCGGACTAACAAAGACACTTTTTGTGCAAAGCAAGTTACGTGAATTCAGGAGGAACCAAACATGACGCTTCGAGATTTCTATCTGAAACGTGCGCAGGCAGAGTTTCCCGTCTTTCTCAAGGTGCTGAGGGCGTTACCCGAAGACCTTAGCTACAAGCCACACGACCGTTCACCCTCGGCCCAGCAACTAGTTTGGACCGTGACTTATGAACTGAAAGCATTAATTGACGTCTGCGAGACCGGAAAGGCGGAATGGGAAGATATCAAGCCATCGAGTCGGGACGAGATGATCGGAATGTTTGAAAAGTGGTCGACTGAATTACTCGACAAGGTTGCCGCCCTTGATGATGCTGCCCAGGACGGAAACGCACAGTTTCTCTATCAAGGACACGTCGTAATGGAAAGACCAACGGTGGAGTTTCTTTGGGACTTCATGTTCGACGCGATTCATCATCGTGGGCAGTTGAGCGCGTATCTCCGACCCATGGGCGCGAAGGTCCCTTCGATTTATGGACCGTCCGCTGATGACACCGGAATGTAACAGTGCAATACCTCCAGGCGGGGAAGACGCTGGAGAAGTCGGACTTTGGACTTACTCCAGCTCTTCCATTCACCATTTACCAACCACCAGGAGGTCCGCCTCGAACGATTTCCACCGGGTTCCCTCGATATGATGGTCTACTGGACGACCACACAGCTTCGCCGGCGGGCCCCAGCAAGGCGTTTGGCCACTAGCCTCGCTTGATGGCGATCGAACCGTTAACGTTGTTCAGTCGAATACGTGGGCCGCCCGATCCAATTTGCCCCGTAAGATCCCGACCAACATATTGACCTTCGTTAACTGTCAATCCAAAGTCGTTGGTAATGGTGCCGTGCACTGTAGTTGCCCTCACCTGCGCATTGGCGCCAGACGGTACAGTTAAAACAATCGGCCCATTGACCGAATTTAGAGTAACGTCCTTAGCTTCATCCAGTGCGGTCACGTTAACTTCCTGGGCGCCGTTAACAGTTGAGAGTTTCACTTCACCGGCGAGACCACCGGCTTTCACCTTTCCGTTAACCAATGACACGCGCACGTCGCCCTTGACTCCCTCAATGTCCAGCGATCCATTAACAAGCTCAGCGCCGTCAATGCGGGCTCCGCGCGGAACCGTCAGCGTGTACTCGACGCTGGCGGCATTGTTTTCCCGATTGCGCGTCTCAAAATTCTGATTTCGTTCGGGGTACTTCGTCTTAATGACGACGCTGTCGGCGCTGTTGGTGACGTCAATAGTCACTTCGCTGAGCCGTTCAGGGCTGTAAGCGCGCTTCACGGCGTCGACTTTCACTTCATTGCGATCCCAGGCGCTGATGTGAACATTGCCGTTAATATTGGCAATGCTTACGCGGCCCGTCGCAGTCAGCGGGTAAGACTGATGAAACTCTTCGGTTAGCTCATCACCTGTTGGCTTCTGAATCGGCTCCAACGCTGCCAGCTCAGGAGTTAACCAATTGTCCTCTAGCACTATGGTGGCTTGACTGGGGGCCATTGTGGCCAGCGTGATTGCCAATATGACGATTAATAAAGCTGCCTTTTTCATTTCATCTCCTTCGAACTGGGTTTTCGTTTCTCATCACTAGAACACCAGCGCCGGACTTTTTGTGGCAACCGAATTTGACAAACGTGACGGGAGGGCTTTGCGGCAAGAGTCTATCGGTCGATCAGCCCCTGTTAGCTGGTTCGGCTTCGTCGCTCTGCGACGACGCCGAGCCATTTACATCGATTGATCGACCGAAACACTTTGACAGCAAATCCCCTCAGCAACCTATTGCTCCGAAACACGCGCCTGCGCAAACTGGTTCATCAAATCGATCTTGCTTTGGTAAGCCGCCAGCATAGATTGTGTCGCTAGCGGATCTTGAGGATTTTTTCTGGCGATTTGGCGGGTGGTTATGATGGCGTTGTCGATCAGCGCAAGATCGTATTCGTACTCAACCTCAAGCGAAGGCGACAGCGGCGCTTGCGCTTTGATAGCCTCGTTTAGTTTTGGAAAAGCTTCTTGATACTGGCTCTCGAGCCACGCCAAAGACATGGATTCAGGTTCAGAAGCTCGACGCTTTCTGGATGGTTTCGGCCGCGGCGGCGCCGGCGTTTGCGACGGCCCACCAGCAACGACCTCTCGCGGTGGCTCAGGTGACGTTTGGGGGCTGGGAGCTTGGGGTCTGGGAGCAACGACTTCCTTCGGATTTGCATTCCCGGCTGAAGGCGCCGATCCTTCTTTCCTAAAGTCTACGGCGAGAAAAATACCGGCGACTAGAATTGCTGCGGCGATTGACGCGTAGGCCACCACCCGAAACGATGGGAACAAATTGCGAACGGCATTGACCCATGATCGATTCGTTCGGTTGGTTCGATTGGTCACCGGCAAAGTCGTAACTTGTAATCCGGCCACGGCTGCCTCGACTCGTTGACGCAGCCTTTCGGTGGGAATTGCTTCACCAAAGTTGGCCGACAGCCCTTGGGACACAATCAGGTTTTCAACTTCGAGCGTCCGGGCCGCTTCGACACAGTGAACACAGTCGTGCAAATGGGCCGCGACGTCGGCCGTCCTCTTCGCGTCCAACTCGTGATCAAACCATGCCTGGAGCATCCCTTCGTCAATGCACTTTCTCATCGGTTAACTCCAATCTTGCAAATCTTGCCAACAGCTCGTACAAAATCTTTCCGCGCCCTCGCAACCAGACTGCCCACGTAGTTTTCTTTCAACGAAAGCGTCTGGGCTATTTCCCGGTACGAAAGGCCCTGCTGCCGCAATAGCAAACAACTGCGCATTGGCTCTTTGATCTTGTCCAGAGCGCGGCGCGCAGTTTCCATTTCCTGGCGCCGTTCGTAGTCGACTTGCGGTTCAGGCTGATCGGTCTTTCTTTGGTAGGTCGTATCGCGAGCCCTCGATCGATTTTCACCGCGCAGCATATTGCGCGCCTCGTTTATGGTGACGCGCAACAACCACGCCCGTAATAACTCGTCATTCGGTCTGGAATCGAAATGTCGATAAAGCTTCAGGAAAACTTCCTGAGTAATCTCCTCCGCCAAAGCAGGGTCACGCACGACGCCGCGAGCGGTCGCAAAGACCGCCCGGTGATGAAGCGTAAAAGCTTCATCAAAACTCAGGGAGGTTTCCTGCGGCGCCAATTGGTCCGGGATTGACTGGATTACCGTTCGAGCTCCTGCGCGCATTTATTCCTTAGATTGAAAACACCACCAGAGACTGGTTTGTGGCGAAACTCTTCAAATCAGTCGACTTCACCCGAGCAAATGGAGCGGGCCTCTGATTTTGCGATTCTTGGCTGCAAGGTGGCTCACGGGCATTGATTCACACGATATTT
>DATKIS010000766.1:0-6162 GCA_035543975.1 Pyrinomonadaceae bacterium | reverse complement strand
CCAAGCGCAACCCGTTCGGCAGGTCGTCGATGGTGTAAGTGTAAGGGAAAAGCTTGCGCGACTTCGCCGAGTTTGACTGCGCCAGCGCGAGCAAAGGTAGACAGACCATAAGCGACATAAGTACAAGAATCTTCATCTTCTAAATACTCCAGACAGGATTAGTTTTATTGGGGAATGGCGACAGTATACATGGGAAGACGATTCATCTTCAAAAGAATGAGGTCAGTAGGTACTGATGCAGTTGGAGCAGCCAACCCGATCACAGAACCCAGCGCGGTAGCGCGGGATCCTCCGGACAACTACCAGGAAGACGTCATAGCCGAATTGCTGGCTAAATTTGACTCCAAGGATCCCGCGCTACCGCGCTGGGTTCTGTATCGGAAGTCCAGCTAATCCGGGGGCACGCAAAATGCCATCTGGCCTTGTGGGGCAGGTTCAAGCGACCGAAACCCTCGCGAGTGGGGCGTTCCGCACGGGCAAAGGTCTACAAGCGGTCTTTAAGACTCTAAACCGGCTGGGTTAATTAGCATTCCATGGCTTTAACAGGCGTATTCACAAATTGTTTCTGCGCATCGATGTTCGCCGTTGTGCGCTTCCGTCCGACTGTCATATACTCTCGGGCGAAAGGTTGTCAGCAACCAATCATCTTCCTTAGCGGCTTGAAGCGCCGCAGCCCCAGTTAGTCCTCTCAGAAAATATCGCAATCCAGATAGCCGGTACGCCTGGTCGGTTGGAATCAGATCAATCGCCCAATCTCTTAGTGAAAACCGAACTTCCCTAACCTTAGGCACGGAAATGGAGCAAACCCCTTTGACGGTATCTCACGAATTTGGGCTGGACGCAGAGTCGCCCCTCAAGCCAGACACGGTGTTACAGAATCGCTACCGGATTGTCCGGCAGCTAGGCCGTGGCGGGATGGGTGCGGTTTATGAAGCCGCAGACGAGCGGCTCGGGATCGCAGTGGCGCTGAAGGAAACTCTTTCTTCCGAAGCGTCGATGCGAAAGCAGTTTGAGCACGAAGCACGCTTGTTGGCCAGCATGCAGCACCCAGCGTTGCCGCGGGTTAGCGATTATTTCGTCGAAGGCAATCGAGCGTTTCTGGTCATGCAATTCATTGGCGGAGTTGATTTGGCCAGAATCATTTCCCAGCAGCCTGGACCGCTGCCACCCGAACAGGTGATCGCCTGGGCTGACCAGTTGCTGGATGCGCTTATCTATTTGCATTCCCGCGACCGTCAAGTTATCCATCGCGACATCAAGCCACACAACCTAAAGCTCACCTCAACCGGCAAGATTGCCCTCCTGGACTTTGGTCTGGCCCGCGCCCAGTCAGCACAGGCGACGGATGTCTCCGTCACGGCCTCCCGCGCTTTCTTCGGTTATACCCGCCACTACGCGCCACTCGAACAGATTCAGGATCAGCGCACCGATCCCCGCACGGACATTTATGCGCTCGGAGCGACGCTTTATCACTTATTAACTGGAATCAAGCCACCCGATGCAATGGTCCGCGCGACAGCACTGATCAACTCTGATCCGGATCCTTTGAGGCCTGCGAACAAAGTTCACGAAGCAGTCGGTCCCGAGATTGCGGCCATTTTGAACAAGGCGATGGCCCAGAAACCTGAACACCGGTACGCAACCGCAAACGAGTTTCGCGAGGCTTTTCGCCGAATGGGTCGGACGAAGGAGTCGGAAAGCAGAACCCGGGACTTAGCTGGCACCACCGAAAAAGTAACTGGCAGCACCCGAAAAACTGCCCAGCCGGTTGAGCCTACCGTTCTTCAAATGGCGATGGTCGAGTCCGCGCGACGATTTGGACCGGGAAGCATGACCGTTGTCCTGCTGATTGTTCTTACTTTAAGCGCCGGCGTCCTGTATGGGTCGAAACATTGGTGGGAAGCGACTGCAGCCAAGCTGGCTCCCGCCGCCTCCGAGAGCCGCATTGGCGCCAAGCGTCCACCTGCAGTGCCGGCCAGAGCAGAAGCACAGCAGCTTGCTCCCGACAGCTTGGGAGTATCGGTTGCCAAGACCCGGACCACCAACACAGCGGATACTGCCGAACGACTCTCCGGAAAGAAACCGGCTGCCGGCGAACCGGCAACGACTGCGCAAGCGCCGCGCTTAGGGCGCACCCGAGGGCCACTGAAAGGCAGAAATCGCATAGGCGCGCCCAGCATCCGACTCCCCAATCCGGAGTTTAGAAACAACACCGCCGAACCTTCTCCTGAATCGCGCTTTCGTACGTACTCGTCTTCCGGCTCTGTGCAGCGGTTACCCGCCGAACCGCGGAGTCGCAGGTATCGTCCTTCGGGTCCGACCCCGAAATTTTTCCGCGCTCCAGACGGCTCTCAGATCGTAAAATTTTCGGATGGGTTAACCCGGATTGTACGCCCCGGCGAGAGAACTGCCAGGGCTGGAGCTTCGTACCGATAACAATCTATTTAGGCTTGGTTGCTTTCGACGGCTTGGAAGCGTTGATCACTTTCTGCCGCGCGCTGGTGAGTTCTGTTGAATGCAAGGTGAACGGCAAGCCAGAAGCGTTATCAAATTCACAGGCCGCAGTAATACCCACCTTGGCGATATCTTCCGGGTTCTCCAGGATGTCATAGGCGGCGTGCATAGCTCCTAAAGCGTATTCAGTCCCGGAACCTAGTGCCCAAAAGCGCTCATGCTCGAAGACCTCTCGCCACGAGTAAACGGCGAAGATACCCCTGGGATTGGCTATCAAACTCTCCATCTGGCTCGACTCATAATCATCATTCTCGCCTTCGACCACATTTAGGAAGTATTCGTCCTTTAGGATCGGATGTAACTTCAGGCAAGTCTCAAAGATGTCGTCGACACCATTGAACGACAGCTGGCGCTGATGTTTTCGGATCAGACTGGCCAGCACATTATTGTGAGCGGCGCTTCCCAGAACGCCTACGTAGGAAGATCCACACTTGTGGATCTTGCTTCGTCCGCTCAAGTATTTCGAGGTGAGCTTGGTGTCTCCGAAGCTCGACATCGTATCGGCAGCAATGACAGCCTTACCCGACTTCTTGACTATTACAATCGTAGACATATCGTTATTACCTGGCTCCTGATGAATTACATTTCCGACACATAACTAAGCGAGGCTCTGGCGCAGACCGAAGAAAGATTCGGCTTAATTGGCCGCGGATTCACGCGGATCAAAACGGATCGGAAATAGAACAACAGAGCTTCCCGATTAGAACTTTTCGGCGTCATCCGCAGTTAACTCTCTGTCTTACTGCTGATCTCGAAACTTGACTCATTCACATCAAGTTTTACCCGACAAGTAGTCTAAACGGGTAGTTAGGTTCGAGCTGCCGAGGGTTGACCGCTAGCCGTTTATTTTCGTTGCGCGATTTTGTCGGGCACCTCTTCCGGCATCTTTACCACTTCCTGCCAGCCGGAATTGTCCCCACGCATTTGAGCGGTGAGATCGTCGCGGAGTTTGCGCAGCTTGTCACTGAGCACGCAGGGATAGTTGTTGATATCTTGAAAACGTTTGCGTTGTTCCTCGACAATCAACTTCTGTTTTTCAATCGACGGAATGGCGGCGTGCTGGCCGTTTTCCCAGAAGGGAACCAGCAGGCGCTCCACACTAGCCGCTCCGGGAATTTCAATATCCTCATCGTCCAAACCGGTCACGTCGCCGACGTGGTTACCGGCGGCATCGATGCCGCGGAACAGTTGTAGGAGGCCTGGTAGGGTTGTCTTCTCCTCGGAGTTAGATGCCTTCAAAGTCGGCTTACCCTCAATGACACATTGTTTGAAGATGACGCCGGCGACTGCGGGCACCTCGCTCGATAACTTCGTCCCAATACCGAAGCCCGCGGCCCGTGGAAACTCTTTAACGATGTGCCGGACCTTTTCCACGTCGAGATCTCCGGTGAGGTTAGCTCTCAGGTCGTATAGTCCATTGGCTTCGAAAAAGTGCAGGCACCACTCACCCAACTCCGCCAGGTCTCCTGAGTCAACCCGGAAACCTTTGAATGCGCGCCGGCGGGCCTCTGTCGAGGTTGCGGCCATGGCCGCATGAACGGCTCCCATGTAAACGTCGATCGTGTCCAGGAGCAGAGTAGTGCCGTTTGGATTTGCGTCGAGCCAGCGTTCGAAAGCTACCTGCTCGAAATGCTTAGGCTTGCCGGTGCGGGGTTCGATCTCCGGTTCATACATGTACTCGATGAAGGACTGTTGCCAGTAGTGGGCTTCAGTACCAACCGCGGGAATATCCAGGCGGTGCGCAGCCTCCATGTTTGAGGTGTCGTTGAAGCCGCCGATGAAGGCGTAGACAGCGATATCAACTGCTCGTTCGATGTCTCCGTTACGCCGCAAAGAAAAATCAGAGAGCCAACGATCACCCGCGGCCATCCGAAACTGCATCGCCGTGCTGGCCGTTGTCATCGGCAGGTCAAACGCGTGCTCAAACTTGATTTCCTGCGCCTGCGTCAGTCCGAACGCGCCGGTGATATCGGCGAAAGGTTGTTGGGCGAAGACGATGGTGCCTGGACGCACTGCGCGAATGGCGCCGACGAACTGAATGTCTTCGATCGCCTTGGCAAATCGCTGCAGACCGCCACGGTCCTGCTCGAGAAACCTCAACCGCGGGCGATCGATCTGGCTATCGACGAGGAGCCGGACCAGGCGGTCGTGACC
The DNA here is from genome assembly GCA_035543975.1 of Pyrinomonadaceae bacterium. GTDB lineage: Bacteria > Acidobacteriota > Blastocatellia > Pyrinomonadales > Pyrinomonadaceae > PSRF01. The sequence continues at coordinate 1,494 of DATKIS010000766.1, read as the reverse complement.
CAGGCAGGGCGCAAAAGGCAACTTCCGTTGGGTCACATAAAACGTGGCTGCGGCATCGCTGAGGGCGCGGTCATGGAGGTTCGTCTCGGCCTTGTAAGACGCGTCGCCCATCGCAGCGTGGTAACGATCTATGTTTAGGGTACCCATGATTAATCAGTCGGCTGGAGACAGGAGGCAGGAGGCAGGAGGCAGGAGCAGGAGGCCGGACCAGGAAACCCTAATGATTTACCTGCCACCTGCTCCTTGATTCCCGCGCCGGCAGCCCCAGAATAGCAGGCTAGCAGACGCCTGCTCAGCTACTTGTCCTGCGCTTCGAGAATTGCCTGGAGCTCCGCAATCGATTCAAAATCCTTCGGTCGTCCAGCCGCTCGCTTCACTTCAATCAAGTGCCTTATGCCAAGGCACATACATTGTTTGCCGAAGAGCTCGATCGGCTCGCTATGGGGCAATAAATCTTGATAGTTGCCACCAAGGATGATCTCACCCAGCACGTCCAACGGACCAAGGGTAGTAGCCAGGGTAAAGTTGAGGCCCCTCAACACAGTCTCTGTCTGCCAGTGAAAAGGCAGTCCGGGCGGAGCACCTCTCACGTATGGTGATAGCGGAGCCAGACAATCGACCAGTCGACTCACATTGGCAGGGTCGCGGTTATAGACAATGTCGATGTCATCGGTCAGTCGGCTCGATCCGTGAACTCGTGCGGCCATCCCGCCGACGAGGACGAATTCGACCTGGCAGTCCACCAGCCTCCGAATCAATTCACGGTAGTCAGTCATGTTGGCGGGTGCGTTTGCCTGCGCGCTGCAACTCTTCCGCAAGTTGCTGCAAACTCATTAGCCTTTCGATGCGCTCCGTTGGCGTAAGTCGCAAGTTCTCGCGCAGAAGTGTGCGGTCAATGCCAGCCATATAGGCCGCGATTACCGGATCATCATTGCGTTTTGAATCTGACTCCAGGGCGCCAGTCTTAACGACGACAGCCCCGGCTGCGCGCATCTCCGCAAGCGCGTGTTCGCCGTCACCCGGTTGCAACTCAACCGGCCGCATCGCATCTTCCACGGCCTTGACTCGAAAACCTTCCTTGAGAGCGTCAAGGACAGTGTTCTTCACACAGTAATCAGTGGCCAGTCCGCCAACCCAAACTTCTTCGACTCCCAGCCGGCGCAGTTCGAGAGCGAGGTTGGTGCCGTCAAACGCTGAATAGCAATCTTCGTCGCCCAGGCCTTTTGAGATTACCCGAATGTGAATGTCGTCCAGCAACTCGGGATGAAACTCAGCGCCTCTCGTGTTCTGAACGCAATGTATTGGCCAGGTGCCGCCATACGTAGCGAAGTGTTTCGTCTTTTCGGGATGCCAGTCGCGACTCTTGAATACCGGTTCACCCTGCTGGAGAAATTCGTTAATCAACTTGTTCAGTGGCGCTACCACCTGGTCGCCATGGGCCACTGCCAGCGCGCCTCCCGGGCAGAAGTCGTTCTGAACGTCGACAACTATTAA
>DATKIS010000765.1:0-4674 GCA_035543975.1 Pyrinomonadaceae bacterium | reverse complement strand
GCTGCTTGGTGGTGAAGAAGGGCTCCCAGATCCGCTTTCGCAATTCCTCAGGTACTCCCGGCCCGTTGTCCTCAAGCGAAATGATCACGACCCCCTTGTCGGTCTTCTGTGAGATTTTGATCTCCCCACCCGCAGGTGTCGCTTGCAACGAATTAAGAAGCAGGTTAGACAGCGCCACGCGCACCGCCGAAACCCCGCCGCCACCCAGTTCTTCATCCTGCCCAATTTCGACGCTTAACTTGATGCCGTCCTTTTCAGCACTCACCTCAAACAGCCGCACAACTGATCGGATCAGTTGCTCCGCACGCATCGGCAACTCGGCTGGCGTCTCCTGGCGGGCAAAACTCAGGAGCTGGGTGACGCTCTGGCCCAAGCGGTCCGTTTCTCCCACGATCAGGCTTAGGTCGCGCGCGTATTCACGGCTGACGCTTTCGTCTTCGCCCATAACCTGAGCAATCGACTTGATAGCGGAAAGCGGGTTCTTAATTTCGTGGGCCACGGTGGCGGCCATTTGACCCAGCGTCGCCAGGCGCTCGCGTTCAGCTAGTCTTCGCTCGAGCCGCACGTTCTCCTCCACCAGCCGGCAGTCTTCAATTGCAATCGCCACCTGGCCGGCGAGTATCTCTAGAATCGACCGGGTGTCTTCCGACAGAGTGCCGGCCGACGCATCAACCAGCAGCAGTCCGGAGACTCTGTCTTCGCGCTGCAACGGATAGGCAATCTTGTAACCATTCGCGTCCAGCAACGCGCTCTCTTCCACTGCCAAGCCGCCGGTGCTGCGAGAGAGATTCAAAACCTGTTCGACCCAGGCTTCGGTCCCGCCGCTGTTCCCGGAGGTGTCGTGTTCCGACCCGGCTTCCAGACTTATGCCATCGCTAATGACAATGTGAACCCGCCTCAATCCCAGCGCGACCGTTGTCTCCCGCTCAACGAAGTCGAGCAGTTCGGGTAACTGTTTGTATTTGCCGGCGTGTGAGCTGATCCGCGAAACAATTTGCCGGTAGAGCGCCGCTTCCCGCTCAAATAACTTATGAAAACGCTTGCCTAACCAGCTGCGCAGTGGGGCCGCCCCCAGCGCCAAAGCCAGTATCAGCAGCGCCTCGACGACCCCGGGACGTATGCCATAGCGCCGAGTGGCCCAGCTTCCTATTGTCTGAATTCCATAGATGTAAATGGTCAGGACTACCGCGGCGAAGGTAGCGACGACGAGACTCTCCTCGATGATCAACTCGAGATAGCGGTAGCGATAGATGTAGTAAGCGAGGAGGGCCGAAGGGAGCAGCGAGCCAAGGTTCGCAATCGTTTTCAGGTACAACCCGAGCTGGGTGCCTTCGCCCAGGCCCAGAGCCAGCGCGGCCAAAATCACGATACCAATCGCGACGAACGAAGCAGCCAGCGTCCGCATGATCCGTTGCTCGCTACGGTTGCGGCTCTTCCGCGCAATCATCAATTCGGTGATGGCGATTAACCCAAGTACGTAGGCGATCCAGGCCGCCATCGGCAGGACCAGGAGATTGACGCGACTCAGCATCGGCGCATACTGCCCAGTCCAGATCTTGTAAATCGCGACGGTCAGGAAGAGCGTGGGAACATAGGACAGATAGATGCGAATCTTTTCGCTTTGTTTTAACGGGCGGTCGGCAGCGTTAGCCCAAAGATAGATATGAACGTGGAGCAGAAAGGAGTAAGCGAAGGTAATGCTGATGACGGCGATCGTGTCTGCAACTCGCAGCAGCGTCGTCCACTGGTTGAAACCGAATCCTAACAGACTGTGCAGCGTGATAATCAGGTTGCTGCTGTGCCAGCCGCACATGCTCAACGCCAGCGCAAACAGGACTCGTTCGATGGGACTCAAACTACGCCGACGGGAAATCAGCTGAATTCCCATCCAGAGGGGTAGCACCGCACCGATGGAGTAGCCGACTAGTTGTAGGACCTCTAGTGGGGACATGTCTGAGAGGAAGCAGCGGCACGAGGCAGGAGCAGGAGTTCTTCAAATGACCAAATCAATTGAAAAACGAGAAACGGGAAATTAGATTTTCCATAAGTCATTTGACATTTTTCGTTTGTCATTTCAAGAGAGTCGTGCGAGCTATGGGCGCCTACCTCCAACTCCACTTCACGCGACGCCGAACTCCTGCGAGCAACTCCTTCAGCCAACTCCTGCACGAAACCCCTGCAAGAAACTCCTACCGTCTGCTCCTGCCTCCTGCCGTCTGCTCCTGCCTCCTGCTCCTGCTTCCTAGTCTTCACTGGTTCGCCGCAGTACTACGCGTCGGCACCACCGTGAAAGTAATCTCTGTTCGACGGTTTCGTCCGCGACCCGCTAGCGTGGTGTTGGGAGCAATCGGATTCGCTGCGCCCATCCCGTTCGCCTGCAGACGGGAGGCCTCGACTCCCGCCGCCTGCATTCGTTCTGACAACTGGCGGGCTCGCTCCTGCGTAAGCTGTTGCAAAGTTACCTCGTCACCCTTGCTGTCTGTGTATGCCTCGATCAGAATCTGGTAATCCGGATTACTCGCGAGCAGCGCCGCCAGGGGGTCTAGTTTTGCGGCTGAAGCTGAGTTTAGCGTGGCCGCCCGCGGGCCGCTCCAGATCGATTCGGGGAGTATCAGCTGGAAGCCACTGGATGTCTCTTTGAGCGTCCCGTATTTGGCGAGCGTCTGGCGCAGTGTCGCTTCAGCCGCTGACCGCTGCTGGTCCCTGGCCTCAGCATCCCGGCGCGACTCTTCCGCGGTTCTGGCGCCTTCCAGCCTGGCCAATGCCAGTTTTGCGGCTTCGCCCTCTGAGCGGGTGGTCTGTAGTTCGTCACGCAGACGGCCGACCTCGGTGCGCAATTCGCGCAATTGCTCATTTGCGGTGCTTGCATCCCTTTCCGCCAATTCCCGGGCGCGCTGCTCGCGATCAAGAGCAGTTCTGAGTTGGGATATCTGTCTCTCGGCCGAGTCGGCTGTTCGTTCGGCGACACGCAGCGCGTCATCCCGGCGTTGAATGTCCTCTCGTCGCAAACGCGCGGCCTTGCGCACCACGGCCATTTCCTCGGCCCGAGCGCCCGAAGATGTCGCCTTCCGCGCGAGCACATCAACTTCAGCGATTGGTTGATTGAACCTCAGCGCTTTTTCCGCTGCCAGCAGATCGTCCTGGGCGGTCTGAAACTCTTGCGGCGCGTCCACTGGGCCACCGGCAAATTTTGCCAGGTTTACCGCCTGGCGAGCGCCCAGCAATGAGACGGGAATGTCACGATAGTCTGACGTGGCAATCTCCGGAACCCGAGGGTCGCGAAAATAGTCGCTCGAGTTTCCAATGTACTGCACGTTTAGAACTTCAACCTGACTCTTGCCGGGTCGCTGAGGCGCGATGTTTTCCAGGACGACCATCCGGCTCGGCACCTTCATCAGAAAATGAGGCTCGGCGGTTATGATCAAAGCAAAGGTCTGTAGCGGAGTGGTGACGTCTAACTTCGACGAGATAAACGCGCTGCCACCTCTTTTGATTTCGCCCAGGTTGTCGACCCGACCATCCGGCGAAATGGCCCACAAGAGAAAGGTTGTGTAGATGCCGCCCAGCTCGTGCGCCCGCGGGAGGTTATCAATTGACAGTTCAACGCGGGTCCCCCTGCGGCCGACACGCTTAACCTTGGCTTCACCCTGGAGTCTGGGCAGCAGAGTTGTGCCCTGAAACTTGACCTCGATACTCTCGTCCAGCGGATAGGTCACGGCGATGGTCTTCCTGGGCGCATCGGTCTGCGCCAAGGTTGTGGCCGCTCCAGCCGTTGAAAAGATCAAAAAGGCTGCGGTGGCGAATCTCAGTAAAACGGGATTAGAACGCATAGAAAAGTCTCCTCGTGGAATTCGAAGCTGAATCGTTGAAACCGGACAAAAGTACCTCACTACTTGATGCAGCAACGGCGATCATTGTTGCCGACCGACGGCAAAGGGTCAACCCCGGTTCCCTTCCGGAAACCCAGAAGTATCCACGAAATTACACGAAGTGACCCGAAAACAGGCTAGGACTTGGTGGAGTTTTTATGGTATCGGGTTTTACGATCGGCAATGATCTGGACACCGGCGATGGATAGGGCGGTGAGCAGGAGGATATGAATAAAGCCGCCCTTGTGCATGACAAACTTCAGAATGAACCAAATGAGAAGGAGACCACCAGTAACTGCCCACATCTGCAAACCTTTCTAACGAGCCTTGGGAGCGTTTCTCAAGGGAACCCGCGATCGCTCGCCGTGCGAGCGCTTGGGCGTTCCCGAGATCACAAATCCGCCCGATACAAAAAATCGTACGGGTTTTGAGAAGTTTCCGGTTTGTCGTTCAGCCGGCGCAATTCGCCAATAGTAGTAACCGGGCGCCAGCCCTCGCACCGAATAACGGTCACCCACGACACGTCCGTCGTAAAAGATGTTGCGGAAGTTCTCACCGTCGGCAATCTGGAGTCGATATTTACTCACTCCGTTTTGCTTGATCCACTGAATTGTCGTGGGGAATGAAACCGCCGAGCGTCCAGACGCTTGCTGAGCCAAAGCCGTCGAAGAACTATTGGAAAACAAAGAGCCTGACCCAGCCAGCGTGGACCAAACACCAACCAGGATCACGGTGGTGAGTCGCAAAGCGGGCAACAGATTGGAAAAACCTAACCTCATTAATTGAAGCACAGGACGTTGCAGCT
>DATKIS010000764.1:0-2071 GCA_035543975.1 Pyrinomonadaceae bacterium | reverse complement strand
GGAAGGCTGGAAGTACATTGTCAACCATGCACCCGTAGCGACCATTCTTCTGATTAACATCTTATGGGCGACGGGCGGCGGTGCGATTAATCTCGTCTCGGATCGCCTTGGCGGGATAGTTTTCGCCGGTGAGCATGGAATCAGTGGAGACTCCGCGGTGGCTCTGTTTTACTTCGCCGCTGGGCTGGGTCTGTTTATTGGAATGATGATCGCCCGCCGAGTGGGCGCTTTTTTCGAGCTTCAAGGCCGAATCGTTGGTTTCATTGGCAGCGGTCTACTGATCCAGGGCTGCCTCTTCGCGCTAATTGGTGTGATGCCAAGTTTATGGCTTGCTTGCCTGTTCATTCTTCTGAGCCGAATCGTGCTCGGAGTGGAGTTTGCCGTCCAGGAGACTTTGTTAATGCGTCTCGTTCCCGATAAGCTGCGGGGTCGCGTTGGGACTACAGACCGGGCCACTGAACTCCTGATTTGGAGCTTGTCGACCGCTGCGGCTGGTTGGTCTCTGCGCTTGATCACGCCCAGAACTCTCACTGTGATCGCCGGGTTGCTTTCAGCGAGTTCAGGCATCGTTTGGTTGGTGCTGTTTGCTTCGGGAAGGGTTCGATTGCCGCGCAGGTGGAATCAGAAGCAGTCTAACGGGGAGACCCAGAATTCTTAAACGCCCTAAAGCAAAAGAGTGAGGCAGGAAATCACCCTGCCTCACTCTGTTTGCTGTAAATGGCTTAATACCGCCGACTAGGCGTCAGCTCGCGAATGAATCAATCGGCGAATGCGATCGGCAAACAGCACGTCAATTTTGCGAGGCTCGATCAGAGCAGTCACTTCGCCGGAGCCCCAAATCGGATGGCTCATGGTCTGGCCGGTACGATAGGTACGGGTTCTGTCGTAAGGCTCGCTATTGATGGACTTGGAACGTCCGCGAGTAAGCTTTGCTCCATTTGAAAATGAACCGCGCGTGCCACACTTGGGACACGTCACTCGCGAAATCAATCCTCGTTTGGTAATCGACGCCACTACATGCCCTCGTTCTTCCTGGCATACGGCGCACAGCTTCTCAACCCTGTCTCCGATCGCGTAGGTTTGCTTTTCAATCGCCGGCTTCGCGGTAGTTTCTGTTTTAACAGTCTGCTTTTCCATAAATCCCTTTCGAAGTAAATAGTGAACGGTAAATGGTCTCAATCGCTGCCGATTCTACTGTTCCTGCCTGTGGGTGGAGTTGCTGCAAATCTTGACTCGAAGTCTGATGAGAGATTCCGTACGTAGAATTTCATAGCCCAGACTTTGGTTTCCTGCTCGTGCAGCCTAAAAGAGAAGCTTTCGAATATGGCTTTGGAGGTAACAGCAGCAGCGTAGGCTGTGTTTGGGCGCTCGGCAGACCAGCTTCTTCAACTTTTCACTACCCGCTCTCGTTCCATCTGACGCCGGAGCCGATCACGCGCTTTGGACATCACCGTTGGCGTCGGAGAGAGGGAATTCGACTGTAATAATGCACTAAATTACGCCGACTGGCAAGTTGAGGACCCCTACGTGGGCCATCACTGAGCGTTGAGAACTCCGTGAAAAGTGCTGGTTACATAAGTATTACAACCACTAAGCTTACTACTTGTTACGATGAGTTTGCGGTCAGCATCAAAGGATGTGACTGAATACTTCCAACGGAGTTTTGATGAACACTAAAACCAGCAATCTTAACACTCGAGCCGGTATCAACTGGAACACCACGATCTTCATGATCATCTTTCACGTAGGCGCCCTAGCGTCTCTTTTCATGATCACCAGCCTGACCTGGAAGGCAATACCGATCACCCTGCTGTTGTGGTGGGTGTCCGGCAGTTTGGGGATTGGGATGGGTTTTCACCGGTTACTTACGCATCGCGGGTACAAAACACCTAAATTAGTGGAATACTTCTTGACCTTTTGCGGACTGCTCGCCCTCGAAGGTGGCGCCATCAATTGGGTGGTTACGCACCGCATACATCACGCGAACACCGACGCTCCTGGTGATCCCCACACACCGCGCGACGGGACCTGGTGGGCGCATATGGGTTGGATTTTGCGCGGCACGTCGCAA
>DATKIS010000763.1:0-3353 GCA_035543975.1 Pyrinomonadaceae bacterium | reverse complement strand
TGGACCCGTCGTATGAATGGGTTTTTGACGTTACTGCTTCAAAATCAAAGAGCCGTAACACTCCCTTTCACGGACGATCCATGACCGGAGCGGCCGTGGCTACTATCGTCGGCGGTCGTTTGGTTTATCTCAATCCCGACTACAGTCGACTTACTCAGACCATGCATCGCAACGCCTCGGCAAAGTAGTACGTCCACTAAAAAAAACTCGACACACATTCGTGGCCTGGGTGCTACTCCGGGATCGGCCGAGTTCAGATACAAAAAAGCCCGTCGCGCTCTCCCCTTCGCGACGGGCTCTCCGTTAGTCGCCTACTTACGTTATTACGGGGCGACCGAGACTTGGAATTTTTGGAAGCCCGCCCGCGCTCTCCCCTTCGCTTGCGGGCTCCCATCCACCGGCGACCCAGAGGTTGCCGATTCCGTTTGATGTCCGACACACTTTAGTTTGTCGTTCTTGCCCAAGCTCCATTGCCAGATCAGCGACCAACCACCTATCGGACCTCAAAAACTTCGAACATTCGCCACGGGGAGCGAGAGCGTCTGGTTCAGTACCATCCCAAACTCAGCCCCCGACTTAACGACCGCCTCGTGACCCTTCGAGAAAAACGCTCCAGCTACACCCAGCCCAGCGCCTACGCCCGCTCCAATGCCGGCACCCTTTCCGCCACCGGCTATCGCACCAATCAGAGCACCAGTGGCCGCGCCACCGCCGATGAACACTGCGTTACGTTTGGTCGCCGAGCGGCCCGACACTTCACCTTCGTTATCCGCATTGACGTCCGCAGTAGTAGCGTCCGTCAGGTCGCCATTAATGGCTCGCGCTATTCCGGTTGGTAACCGGAGCGAGATGAAGTGGACACCGATGGAACCGGCTTTACTCTTTCGTGACGCTCGATTGACGCTCACCACCCGTCCAACCACTTCGCTCCCAGCCGGAATCACTTCGCGACCACTCGCATAAACCGGGACCATCACCGTGGTAGTAAACTGATCACCGACACGTGCGGTTTCCGAGGTGATCATGCGATTCATCCGCACTCGAATTATCTGACCGGCGATTACGTTGTAGTAGACCGGTGCCGGGACCTCCGGCCTAACGACAACTCGACGAACGGGGGCTTTTCTCCTCAAACTCGGCCTGCGCTTCGTCTGGGCCATGGCCGGAACAAAACTAGCCGCGACAAGCGCAACCAAAACCAGGGCGCTCGCTAACGTTTTAGATACTCGATGGCCCACGCTTGTTTTCATTTCAGCCCTCCGCTCTCGTAACCGGCGCAATCTCATCCTGCGCATTTTTGATTTCGCTATTCTTACGTTTCGCATCTGCCTCAACCTCTTACTCAACTTCCCCCCAGATGCGTCGCTGGTGCTTTCAAAATGTGGCGGCACCATCTGACGCCCGACTAGACATGAGCAATGACCATGCCAACAGAGGACGGCGCTGACGGGGACACAAAACCCCAGTTATTTAGCGCCTTAGAGACGCAGGTTGGGCCGGGAAAGAATTCGATGGTTGGTGACGTAGACGATGTGCGAGTTTGGGTGAAGGGGGTTGCACCTTTTGGAGTAGTGCTCGAGGTGAGAACTAAATTTCGCGGAGTGTTCTAAAGACAAGACCGGCTTTGCCCGAAAAGTCGGCGAAGCCGACGAATGAAAGTAGCTCACCGATTCATCGGTGGGCTCAGTTAGAGCTGAGAACCCAGTCCGTGAAACGGACGGCTGAATCACAAAGGTCTTGAATCGCTTGGAGTCTATCAGTCGTCCGTTTCACGGACTCCAAAATCGCTCCGGACCGACTACCCAGCACTGAAGTGCTGGGCTACTCTCACTCATCCGCTTCGCGGACTGAAGCCAGAGGCGACTTTTCGGGCAAAGCTGACAAGACTTATGACACGTGCAGAAGTGCGGTCCGCATCGCTTGGGCCGATTGCCATCGTTGGGTGGGATCTTTGACGAGGGCGCGGTCGATAATTTCGCAAAGCTGGGGGGGAAGACCGGGGTTTCGTTGGGCCAGTGGGATAGTCGGCTGCTCAAATATCGCCTTGATGGTCTCAGCCATGCTGGTTTTCCGTCCAATGTTTAGTGCCACCTGGCCAGTGAGCAGGCTGTAAGCCGTCATCCCAAGCGCATAAATGTCTGACTGTGGCTTTACGTCGCGAAAGTTCTTGAGCTGTTCGGGAGGCATGTATGCGAGTGTGCCGGCCATCTCACCGGCCATCGTCACTCCGCTCATCCCCGATTGGGCAAAACTCTTCGCCAATCCGAAGTCAGTTAACTTGGCAACCAGGTTGGTTCCGGTGCCGCTTACCAGAATATTTTGGTCTTTGATGTCGCGATGGATATAGCCCTGCGCGTGAGCATGTGAAAGCGCGGCCAGCACCTGAGACGTGATGGCTACCGCCTCCTGCAGCGGCAACCGGCCGCCCTGCCCGTCCGCAAGTTTTGCAGCATCTGCGCCGTCGATAAACTCGGTCACCAAATAGACGACTCCGTTATGAACTCCTCGATCGAGAAACTCCACGATGTGGGGGTGCTTCAATGCGGCTGCCACATCCATCTCGCGCATGAAACGTCGCATCGCCTTATCACTCACCGCAAACTCCGGCAGGAGGGTCTTGATTGCCACCGCCGCGCCGGTCTGTTGATTCCGGCCCATCATGACGCAGCCCATACCGCCCCGGCCGAGCACCCGAATCATGTCGTAACCGGGAATCGGCTGGGGCGTATTCTTCAACTCCGCCCGGCAATCTTCGCAAAGGAATGTCAGGTGCTCCCCGGCCGAAGTGGCCTCAGCCTGGTCGCGGCGACCGCAGTGCAGGCAGGCGACGTTGACGATCGTCGGTTGGGTTAGGCGTTCTTCCTGGTGAAGCGTGACGGCTGCGTCTGTTTCATTCGCGCTGACTTCCACAAGCAGCACCGTCTCGCCGCCCTGAATTTGATCACCGCTTTTCAGACTTGCCTCGGCTACGCGTTTGCCATTCACAAAGGTGCCGTTGGTCGACCCCAGGTCGCGCAGGAAGCAACGCGGCGGAGTTATCTCAAGCATGCAATGGTGGCGCGAGAAAAACTTATCCTGCGGCAGGCAGAGGTGGGAGTCGTCGGTTCTGCCTATTAGGAAGGTGTCGGGTTGGGTGAAACTGAAGACGCGGCCTTTGTAGGGGCCGGCCAATACTCTTAGGTTGACTTGCATTGCTATAAGGACTGTCGATAGGACTGTAAGAACGACCTATTTGGCTTCGGCCCAGATTCCTACCGTTCAATCTCGAGGTCGTCAAAGGCGACTTCAGCCGTGTCGCTGGTGTAGAGCCCGGCCAGGCCCCGCTTGAAGTTTTCGTTGTCCGTAATGCGGTC
>DATKIS010000762.1:0-2593 GCA_035543975.1 Pyrinomonadaceae bacterium | reverse complement strand
AACCAAAATTTCATTTGTTTGTGCCGCTGGTTAGGAGTAGCGCTTGATGGTTTGTACTTAATATCGTTTGCCGTAAGAACGATTGCCATGGCTCTTCAGCAACCTGCAATTGCTGAATTGAAGGGTTCAGCCTGAGTCTGCGCGCCTGACGCCCCATCCAACGCCAGCAGATTTCCCGGAGGCCGAGAGCTTTGCTAATATCCACGAGTAGTAAAATTGAAGATTTTATTTCCGCAGCAGACAAACTATGCGTAAACCTGTAATTGCCGGAAACTGGAAGATGTACAAAACGCTGGGCGAAGCTGTTGACACCGCAATCGCCCTGAAGCCGTTGGTGGCTAACGCGAATCACTGTGAGGTAATCATCGCCCCGGTGTTTACAGCCTTAAAGATCGTGACCGACAGGTTGGAAGGGTCCAACATTGCCGTGGCCGGCCAGAATTGTTCGACCGAGGTGGAAGAGGGCGCGCATACCGGGGAGGTGGCCGCATTCATGCTGCGAGACGCCGGAGCCAAGTATGTAATCGTCGGGCATTCAGAACGGAGACAGCATTATTTCGAGACTGATTCGCTCATTAACCAGAAGTGCCAGGCCGGCCTCGCTGCAGATCTCAATGTGATCCTGTGCGTTGGCGAGAGCCTCGCTCAAAGAGAACAGGGAACTGCCGAACGCGTTGTCAGCGGTCAGCTTAGCGGCGGACTCGCTGGGTTGACAGCCTCGGATCTCGACCGTATCATCGTTGCCTACGAGCCTGTTTGGGCCATCGGTACCGGACGTACAGCGTCGCCGGAGCAAGCGCAGGAAATGCACGCGTTTATCCGGCGCGTTTTCGCGGAAAGGCACTCCGATCAAGCGGCGAGTGAACTACGAATACTCTACGGTGGTTCGGTGAAGCCTGAAAATATCGCGGGGCTGATGTCCCAACCAGACATTGATGGAGCATTGGTAGGGGGCGCGAGTCTTCAGGCCGAAAGCTTTGCGAAGATTGTCAATTACAAAAACGGTTAATAGTGAATGGTAAATGGTGAATAGCAACGCGAGAACCCGCTCTCAGTCTTCTGTGGACTTAGCTGGATCCGTGGCGGCCCCCAAAATAGTCAATTACTAGTTACGATTTACCATTCACGATTTACCATTCACCGAGGATATCCATTGTTAACTTATCTCTTATACGGACTATTCATTCTTGCTTGCATGGTGCTAGTGGTGGTCATATTGCTTCAGCCGGGAAAATCCGGTGCAGGTGACCTCTTTTCAAGCAGTGTTTCGAGCGCAGCTTTCGGCCCGCGCGGGACGGCGAGTATTTTGTCAAAGGTCACTATTGGCGCCGCCGCCGCCTTCATGTTGATAGCCTTGACGCTTTCACTGCCAGGCGTGACTGGCTCCCGTTCGGTTTTGCAATCAACCGGCCCGGACCCTGCGCCTGTGCCTGCGGAGCAACCGTCGCCCGCAGCTTCCACAGCCCCGGCAGCTTCACCTGCGGCATCGCAAGCTGCTTCGCCGGCGGGTTCACCAAAGTAAGACAGCCTGTTCTCCGCATGTTTGGGATTCCTAGAGCCGGCAATAGGCATATGCTCTACCGCGTGACAACCTGGTAGTTGCGCCAAGCGCAAACTAACAGTTTGCGTTACGATTGTTATCTGACAACTTAGGCCGAAGTGGCGGAACTGGCAGACGCGCACGGTTGAGGGCCGTGTGAGGCAACTCGTGGGGGTTCGAGTCCCCCCTTCGGCACCACTAGCAGAAAACAAGTCGTTTAATATCAGAGACTTAGAAACTGGCGAACAGTTTGAGGGACAACGAAGGTACAAACTTTTGTGGCCGATCTATCTGTTCTGCTTGCATTGGTTAAGATTGGGTAAGTGTCTGCATCATGTTAACGGGTGGAAAGCTACCGGCGAACGTCTATTGATACTTAGGTCGGTCGGGTCTTCTGAATTGGTCTATCGGCATCTCTAGGAGGTTTGCAGATGTTCCTCACTAGCAATCTTTGTAAAGAGAGACCACTCAATGCCGTTTCCATTGCTACCAATCATATTAAGCAGCAATGACTTGCGTTGTTCGACGCGTCTCTATCTCAACGAACAACCGACTAAGCAGGCGCTGATTGTCAACGCCGGCGACAATGTCAGGCTGGAAAACCCCAAGTGGGCTGGATTGAACCTGCCACCGTTACCCTTCCAAGTTGCAAAGTCGGTATTTGCTGAATTAGGCGTCGAATCTTGTGGTACAGGCTACGTCTTTGACGATCTTTCCCAAGGAGAAGGATCTGAGAAGACCATCGATGTCGTTATCGCGACTAACCCCTAAAAATTGGAAATGGGATGCTGGTTCGGCGTTCTTAAATGAGCGCAGGGTTTGCAGAGCCTGACGCAAACATCGCCGAAACTATCCTGCGTGTTGAATGGCGGTTGTCTGGGTCGCTCCGACTCGCATGCTGGCGCGATCCTATAGACAATTGGTCTAGCCTTTTCTAGAGAGGAGTCGATGAAGATGCTCTTGTGTCTCAGGATGGTCGGTAGAGTTGCGGTAAGGGCGTAGCTGTTCATCGATTGCCCTTTTGCCTTAGCAGCACTTTGAACGAGACTGAGA
>DATKIS010000761.1:0-3683 GCA_035543975.1 Pyrinomonadaceae bacterium | reverse complement strand
AGCTTCTTTATGGGTGCGGGGATGGCAAAACCGCCACGTCCGTCGATTGTCATGGTATCCGGCACGCGGAAGTAATCGTCCGGAGGAAGACAAACCGAACGATCCACGAAACCATACGAAACACCACGAACAAAGATTTTCGTGCCTTTTCGTGTATTTGGTGGATCGTCTCGGCGCGGCGGGTAAGTTGGAATTCAGCTTTTTATGCACGCATTCATCCAGAAGAGGAGTCCTTTTATGAATTATGGACCGGCGGGGCAGTTGCGGCGGTGTGTCTTCAGCAGTCTGCTGCTAATCGCGTTGAGCTGTTCCGCGATTGTCTATCCACAGACGCGAGCCGCACGAGCGACACCCGAGAGCGTGGGCCTTTCATCAGCCCGATTGCAGCGGCTGAGCAAAGTCCTGAATGACTACGTCAAGAATGGAAAACTTAGCGGCGGGGTGGCGTTGGTAGCCAGGCGAGGCAAGGTGGTCTACGTGGAGGCGTTCGGCCAGAGAGACCGGGAGACCGCGGCGCCGATGCGTGAGGACGCGATTTTTCGCATAGCTTCGCAGAGCAAGGCGCTCGTGAGTGTGGGCGTCATGATTCTGCAGGAGGAAGGCCGGCTGCTCCTCTCGGATCCGGTAGGCAAGTATTTGCCGGAGTTTATGCAGACTACGGTGGCAGTGCCGAAAGACGGTGGGGGATACGAGGTGGTGAAAGCGAAGCGGCCGATCAGGATTCGCGACCTCCTTACACATACCGCCGGAGTCGGCTACGGCGGCGGCATCGCTCGTGACCGCTGGGAGGCTGCGAAGATCATGGGCTGGTATTTTGCCGATCGTGATGAGCCCGTCGGCGCGACTGTCGCCCGCATGGCGGCGCTCCCGTTTGACGCCCAACCGGGAGAGCAGCATATCTACGGCTACTCGACCGATATTCTGGGAGCGATGATTGAGCGCGTGAGCGGGGAAACGCTGGATGAGCTTCTCCGGTCGCGCATTCTGCTCCCGTTGGGGATGAAGGACACTCACTTTTACTTACCCGAATCTAAGCGCGACCGTTTCGCCGTGGTCTACTCCGCGCGTCCCCCGGGAGCTTTAGAGCGGGCGCCGGATCCGGGCGGCATGGTTGGGCAGGGAGCTTATGTGAAGGGTCCGCGAAAAAGCTTCTCCGGCGGGGCAGGATTACTTTCGACTGCTCGTGACTACGCGCGATTCCTGCAGATGATGCTAAACGGAGGCGAACTCGACGGCCACCGAATTCTCAGCCGCAAGAGCGTAGAGTTGATGACAGTGGATCATTTGGGCAGCAGGACGTTCAGGGAGGGCGAAGGTTTTGGCCTGGGCTTTTCCGTGGTGAAAGACCTGGGTGGGAGAGGGACTCCCGGCTCGGTAGGGGAATACGGTTGGGGCGGTGCGTACCACTCGGTCTATTGGGTGGATCCGAAGGAGCAACTTGTCGTTGTCTACTTCACCCAACTCCTGCCCGCTGGGGGCCTGGATGATCACGCCAAACTCCGGGCGCTGGTCTACCAGGCTATTGTGAACTAGGGCGGGCTGAGTTTTCACGCGAACCTGACAGCGTCTGATCCAAATGAAGACTGCACCGGTGGTGCGTGTATTCCGGCGGTGCGAAGAGACTCTAATTGAGTACAGGAGATTTGAAATGCCAATCCTCCGGATTGTAGCTTTATCGCTGGTGATCATCGGCCTGGGGTTTGAAAGCCCGGGCCAAAGCCCGGGTGGAAGTGGGCAAGTAAAGAAGACCAGCTACAAATTTGATTTCGGACCGGGGAAAGTCGCGCCGGGCCATCTTCAGATCTGCGACGACCAGGTCTACTCGCCGGAACGCGGCTACGGATTCGAACCCGGGGCGAAGATCGCTTGCGTCGATCGTGGCGGACCCGATCCCGTCCGCGGCGACTTTTGCACCAGCGACCGCCCGTTCTTTTTCTCCGTGGCGCTGCCGGAAGGGAACTACCTTGTGACCGTGACGCTCGGCGACGCGCAAGGCGAGTCGAGCACGACGGTGAAGGCTGAACTGCGCCGTTTGGCTTTGGAAAAGGCGGAAACTCCGCGGGGTAGGTTCGCCACCCGCAGCTTTGTAGTGAATGTGAGAACGCCGCAGATTGCCGGCGGCGGTGAGGTGAAATTGAAGGACCGCGAGAAGACCACTGAGATTTGGAACTGGGACGAGAAGTTGACGCTCGAGTTTAATAACACCCGACCGGCAATCGCTGCGCTGACGATTGCCCGAGTTGAAAACATCCCCACCGTGTTCTTACTGGGAGACTCGACTGTTTGCGACCAGCCGCGGGAGCCATACACTAGTTGGGGACAAATGCTGACCAGGTTTTTCAAGCCAGGGATCGCCGTAGCCAATCACGCGGAATCGGGGGAGTCGTTACGCAGTTCGCTGGGCGCGCGACGGTTGGATAAGGTGCTCAGCGTCATGAAACCCGGCGACTATTTGTTCATCCAGTTTGGGCACAATGACGAGAAGGAGAAGGGCGACGGAGTCGGAGCCTTCACGACTTACAAGGCCAACCTCAAGCGGTTTGTCCTGGGTGCGCGTCAGAAGGGTGGAAATCCGGTCCTCGTGACACCGATGCAGCGCCGGACGTTTGACGATAAGGGCAGAGTCACAAACTCACATGGCGATTACCCGGAGGCGGTGCGACAGGTGGCCAGGGAAGAGAAGGTGCCCCTGATCGACTTACACGCCATGAGCACCAGTTTCTACGAAGCCCTCGGTCCGGAAAAATCGAAGCTAGCCTTCAAGGATGGCGACGGCACTCACCACAACAACTACGGGAGTTATGAGTTGGCGAAGTGTGTGGTAGCAGGGATTAAAGCTAACCGGCTGGCGTTGGCGAGATATCTCGTGAACGATGTTCCCAGGTTTGACCCGGGCCGGCCTGATTCTTTGGAAAGCTTCATGCTGCCGCCCAGCCCCGATGTTGCGACTGTCAAACCCCTGGGTAGTTGACGGCGCAAACAGATTTAGGGTTTCAGCCCGCGGAGCGGGCGGCACCGTAGAGCCTGGGGTGGAGCGAAGCGGAGCCCCAGGAACAGTATTGAAAAGGACACGGCCCGCGAAGCGGGCGTCAGCGGTTCGGAATGCTTGCGCTCTATCGCCCGCTCCGCGGGCTCCATAATTTTTCCTCTAACCTGGGGTTCCGCTTCGCTCCACCCCAGGCTTTACGCTGCCGCCCGCTCCGCGGGCTAAGAGAGTTTGAAGGCCTCATCAGATTTCTTAGCGCCAGGGATCAAATAATCGGCGGTGCAGCCGGCTTCACTCGAATCTCGATGCTCTTCGACCCCAGTATGGGGTGCTTCGCAATGACCCGGATAACTCCGGACGCCTGCTTGGTCTTGATCCAAACTGCGCCGGCGCCGCCAAATAGCGAGAATGGATTCTCACCCACAATCTCACCGGGACCAGTAATACTCAGGGCAATGGGAGCGTTGGCCAACGGCCGGATCGCGCCGTATTCATCCGTGACTTTCATCACCAGGCGGGTGGCGTCAATCCCGTCACCAACCAATTCCAGATCATCGGGCGTCACCAACAGTTGGCGGTCCGCACCTCGGCCCGAGAGCATTTTCGTAATCACTTTCTTACCGTCGAGGTAGCCCTCGAGTTTCAAGTCGCCCCAGCCCTTTCCGATGGCATCTCGGAGGTTAGTTACAAATGGTGC
>DATKIS010000760.1:0-2876 GCA_035543975.1 Pyrinomonadaceae bacterium | reverse complement strand
TCGGGTGCGGACGCTCGGACGGGTATGTGTGTGGTGGTTATGGGAACAAGGCTTCGGGATCGTTTCAATCCTTCCGCTCTATCGCCCCTAATAAACACCTATAATTTTTGCAGGTTTTCTGGCGGTGATTTGTGTCTCGCCAGCCACCTGTTCGCCCAGAAGAAATAAAGATCAGTTTCAAGGAGTTGAAAGAATGAAATTTACCAAGTTGGTTGTTTTTACTTTGATTGCGGTTGTTGCAGCCATAGCTGCGACGACTATTGGTTTCGCTGCGATGACACCTGCTGCTGTGGCCGCTTGTGACAATGTCGTAGTAATCGAGAGCGATATCGCCCGCCAGGCGGAGAATACGCCTCCCACCCGGAATTGGGTGCTCTATACGCGCAACGTCGGCAGTGGCATTTTCCGCGTTGGTCCGGATACACCCCCTTCGGGCGTGGGTAGTTTCGAAACGTCGACGCCCACCGGTACTGATAAGGCCACCCTTTTCAATTATGATCATGTCGGTACCCAGCTCGCGGACATCGACAAAATGGGTTATGCGACCTACCAGACCTCGGCGGGCAACCCGATCCAGTTGCCTTCAATCAATATCGAAGTGGACTACAATGGTCCAAGCGTCGCTGGCGGTTTCACCACGTTGGTGTTTGAGCCTTACTACAATGCGGACCAGGGCTCCATCGTCAGCAATACCTGGCAGACCTGGGATGCCTTTAAGGGTGGAAACGCCATCTGGTGGTCATCGAGGAACATCCCCGGCGTTTGTGCCTTCGACTGCTTTGTTACCTGGAATGCTATCGTTGCGGCCAACCCTGACGCCACCATTCTCGGCGGCTTTGGTATCAACCAGGGTAGCGGCAATCCGGCTCTGACAGCGTCGACTGACGTGCTCACAATTGGATCGAATGGTGAATGCGTCACCTATGATTTCGAGCCATATCGCGTGGCCACGAGCAAAGAACAGTGCAAGAACGGCGGTTACAGCAGCCTGAAGCGTGCCGATGGTTCTGCGTTCAAGAATCAGGGCGACTGCATTCAGTATGTGAATACTGGTAAGTAGTCCCCGACTCTGTCGAAGAGACGAGGCGCAAACGCCTCCATCAGAAGAAGAAAAGGCGAGAGGTCAAACTCTCGCCTTTTTACTTTTTTAAGGTGGATCCGTTCAATTGACAGTATTATTGATTATCGAATACAGTACGCGCACTTTGTAGTTTGTAATTGCACGCCGCCGGACAGGGTGCGGACTCCGGAATGGCAGCGTGTGGTGTTTAAGGAACAAGGCCCCGGGATTTGTCCTCCCTGCCTCTTCGATCTCCTTAGAGAGACACCCGCGATTAATTTCGATTTCCAATATTAGTCTTGGCGTGAGCTCTGTTTCGCGCTCGGATCCCGGTCGAGAATTTTGATACGACCCCCCACTTATTTCCCAAAGGAGAAACTGATGAATCTCAGAAAATTGTTTACCCCTATGGCCCTCGGCTTGGCTGGATTAGTCGCCCTGGGTGTCGCGCCGACGCAACCAAGTTCTGCCGCCGCTGGCGATCCCAAAGTTGACCTGTGCCATAAAACTGGCAAGGGTTATCAACCGATTAGTGTGAGCAGTAATGCAGCGGGGGCTCACCTCGCGCACGGCGACGTGCAACAGCCTAACGGAGTGGTACCGGGCAGCCCGGGCTATGTCTTCGACGGCAAATGCACTCCCGTGAGCTGGAGCTATGGCGTCAACGTCGCTCCCGACGCTTCCGCACAAGAAACTCCTGGATTTCTGTTCGTCGGTAGCGGAATCCCCGCGGAGAACTTTGGAGTTGCGAGAAACGAGGGCGCAGGCATCGAACTCGGAATGATGGTTCTTTATCGTCAGGGTCCGACGGTCGCGTCAACCGATACCTATGCCGATGGCGTCCTGAACTTTGCGGTCGCTTCCGGACCGCAGTCCACCGCCAACGGATCAGCTTCCAATAATGCCGCCCGCGCTGCCTGGAATTTCACTTTCTCGGTCGCGACCGGCCTTAACGGTGCCACGACCGACCTGAACGACTACACGTTTCAACTTCTCTATGATGTCGACCCAGGTCCTGGAACGAGCTACCGCACCATGACCCTTGAAGCCGAGGTTGCGCCGCAGGCTGCGGGTCAATCCGGGTTCCAGTGGAGAGATCAGAGCACCGTCGTTTTCATTAGTGACGACGAAGGCAATGCGAACGTCACGCAGAACTCTCAGAACTATGCGTTTCTCCAGTATCAAACTTTCCTGACGAGTCCCTATGGACCGGGTAACTCGTTTGCTGGGCCCGCGAAGTTCGACTTCATTCTGCAGGCTCTTGACGGGGCGCAGATTGTAGCCAGCAACCACATCGCAGTAAACGTAGCGCCATAGTCGCTGCCAAATAATGCTTATTTGGTTAACCAAAAGGCGAGAGGTAATACTCTCGCCTTTTTTTGCTCCAAACGTGCAATTTTGCCGTTTGCGCGACCCGATGAGTCCCATCAAGGCCTGCATGAAGCTGTCAGTTCGGTGCGTTGACAGGTTCGCGGCTAATCGCATAGAGTACGCGCACTTTGTAGGTTGCGGTTACACACCGCCAGATTGGGTCCGAACCCAATCAGGTAGCGTGTGATGATGGAATGTCGAGCCTCGGGATTTGCCCCCGCTTTGCCTCTGCAGTTCCTATCTACATCATCAAAACAAGATTTGTTGCCCCCTGGCGTTGAAGTTTGTCTCGCCAGCGGATCGGTCGCCTTCTAATTGACCTCCCACTTAGTTCTGATCGAAGGAGAAATTTATGAGCTTAAAAGAGATCAGCACGGAATGTTAACAAAACTAGTGTTCAGTCTGGTGAGCGCCATGTTGCTGCTCACAATTGCCTTTACAGCCC
>DATKIS010000759.1:0-4652 GCA_035543975.1 Pyrinomonadaceae bacterium | reverse complement strand
TAGGTTTCCAGCGGGATGTGAGCTACATCAGGCAGGATCACTACCTTGTACTTGTTCTGGCCCAACACGAGCGAGCCACCTTCAACCCGCCCAACTTGCTTAAACGAGTCGTCGTCAAAAAAATCCAGGTTGTAACCCGACTCCAGAATAGACGGCATCAGATCAGCGCCGACGTGTTCGCGCAGGACTTCGATCAAGTGGGGATTGCCGGGAACCATTTCCCCCCAGCCATCATCGTTTGGCAGGTATAACGCGACGTCGTTTGCGGGTTGGCCCTGGCGCATCAGGAAACTCAGCCGTTGCAGATACCGGGAGACGTCCGGCATCACTATCCACCACGGATTCTTGTCGTTGAAAACTCCCGACGCATAAAACCGCCAGCCGGGATACTCGATGCCGGGGGCGGTGTAGGGCCAGCCGTGGCCAATCAATTGATTAATGCCCTGGAGGAAATGAATATCCGCTTCCGCCTTGATGTCGAGGGGAGTCGCCCGAAACGACGGCGAGTGTAGCCAGGTCCAGGTTTCCGACGAGGCGACTGGACGGCTGTAAAGATGGCTGGCCGAAGAGGCCCAACGGGAGGCACGCACTACTTTCCACTGCGAGCCTTCGCCATCGGGAATATCCGCGAAGGCATTGCTCGAGATTGCCGCCGCAGGCACTCCGTAGTCCTGGATGCGAAAGCGGGTGCCATTGCGTTTGGCCCATTGTTGCATGGGCGCCAGAAAGCGCTCGTTGAGCAGCTCGCTCAGCGTCATGCCCCAGTCGCGCCGCAAGCTCTTGGTCTGCGGTCCCATCTCAATGACCAGGGCAGGGAGGTGTGGTTTCAGGTCGTAACCGCGCCGTCTGTTGAACTCTTCGAGAAAGTCGCTGCTCCAGTCAGTGTTGTAAACCTCGAGACTGTCGCAAAAAATTGAGTACGGCGGATTTGAGCCAAACGCCTGCATCAGCCGGTCGCCCACAGTTTTTAGATAATGATCGGTGGCGGCCCGGTTCATGTGATCCAGCACGAATCCTTCGGCCCCGACCGCGGGACGTTTGACCTGCATGCCGGTGCGGCTGGAGATGAAGAACAAAACTTCATGCGGGAATGCCGGAATGTTATCGATGGTGACTACGCCGTCTTTGACACTGGCCAGTTCCCGGATACTTTTCGGTGCCAATGAGCTTCCCTCAACTCGACCGAGAAAGACCGCAATCAACTTCTCGCCCGCGCCAATGGATGGCACCTTGATCCCGCCGGGCTTATCAACCTTGACGCGTTCGAAGCGCAAGCGAGCCGCTGCATGTTCGACCGAGACTGTGGGTCCGCCGAAAGGCCAACCGCTGCCGAGGGTCAAATCAAAACGCAGGCCCAATTCGCGCGCTTTCTGGGAAGTGAAGCGCAACGCATCAATGAACTCGTCCGAGAGGAACGGCAACGTCTTGATGCCGGCGCTTTCGTCGTCGAGGACCAGTGGATAAACCGGTTGTACCTCAAAGCCGCCGATGCCGCCTTCCTTCATCAGGCGCATTTCGCGTTCGAGTTGCGCCTTGGTGACTGCCGGGCCAAACCACCACCAGCGCATCATGATTCGCGAATCATCCGGCGGTCGCAGAAATGAGCGCTGCAGATCATCGATTGTTGCCGCATTGCCCATTTGAAGCGGACTGCAAGTGATCATAAGCGCGCAGATGTTTGCGATGACAAGTTTCACAAAAAGCTTGGAACGAATACTCATTATGCTCCTACAAAGACGCGAGTCTATCCAGCCGCTGAACGAGCGGGGAAGGCCGGCAATAGCATCAAGCATTGCTGTGCGAAATTTCTGCGAGCGAATTCGAAGGGGGTGGTCATGTTCGCGAAACTGGCGGGAGAATACACTATTGGCGGGATGGAGTTAAGGAAAAGGGAGACAGTCCAATAGTTTTCGGCCCTGCCCCCCTTATCATCCGGTACCTCTCAACCGCGAATCGAAATATTACTGCTTTGTTTACGGGTTAGGGTAACAAGCATATGCGCAGCCTCCATAAGCGGCCGTCACACATTCCCACGGCATAGTAGTAATTCTCCATGCAGCCGTCATAAGCCATTTGAGCCATATACGAACAGTAGTCATAATTCGAGCCGCACCCTCGGGAGTAGTGGACAACGGCCTGCCGTTAAAGGTGGCCCACATTGTATTCTGCTGCGGTAATTGGTTGCCTAACGCCTCCAACAAGCCGGTGTTGCCATACTCGGCTGAATACGCAGAAGTCTGGACCGTAAACTCCTGTACCGTCTCCGGCGTAAAACTGACTACCGCGCGCACAATACCAACGCCGGTATTGTTAACTCCGTCTGCCCGGATCGCAGTGCTCCCGCAACGACCGCCATTCAGATTCAGGTTAAAACCGGGGACGGTTGATCGCCACTCACCGTGGCGTCCTCACTACCCGCATCGCCTGAAACATTTGGAGCTGTCAACGCCAGGTCGAGAACGCTGCGATTGTTCAATGGGATGTCGCGGATTTGGCGCTCATTGACAGTCTGTGAGGTGGTGCCCGATTCCGTGCTGATAGTGGCCGCATCGGAGGTTACCACCACGGTCTCTTCAGCTTTTCCAACTTCAAGCATCACATTCGCGCTGGCGGTAGTGGCCGTGTCGACCTTGACCTTTTCCAACGTCGCTCACTTGAAGCCCGTGGCCAGAAGCGATACCAAATCTTTGTTCATGCTGGTTCGCGTCTTTTCGTGGATCGTATTTTCCGGTTCATTTGTCTTTTGGTTGAGCTCTAAACTTGGCCTTCTCGACAACTTTGCCCTTAGCGGAGAAGTATCGTGCGACTGGGTTCTTCTTTAGCGCTTTTAATCCGGCAACAACCGACGCCGCGTTTAGCTCAGCCCCAACGAGGCTCGTGTGGGTCCGCTCGTCCGCAAAGAGTGGCTCAACTTTCTCTGGTCCGAGTTCGTTGTACTTTCGCGCAATGATCTCGTTGAGATCCACAAATCCGACTCTTGCGGTCGCGGCAACAGCAGAGGCCCACCCCGCGTAGTCATTCACGTTGGTAACGACACGGCCGTCTTTCCAAACTTTGCGTGGGACGGGCGAGCAGACGATTGGGGTGGCGCCCCGGGCCAGAGTGTCAGCCACAAACTTCCTCAGATACCAACCATAACTGTGGACCACCTCGTGTTTCTTAGTGATGAGGTTATCGATTTCTTCAACCTCCTCACCGGTACCTTTGATCGTGCCGCGGGCGCGCGAGTTGTCATTGAGAGCAGCGCTATCGTTGTGTCCGAACTGCATGATGACAACATCGCCGGGTTTCACCAGTGCCAGGGTTCGATCCCAATATCCCATCGTCAGGTACGTCCGGCTGCTGAGTCCTCCCAACGCTCGGTTCGCGACATTGATTTTTGAAGTGTCGAAATATCCGGCGAGGGGTTCGCCCCAGCCCCACTGCCCATTAGATCCATTTCCCTGACCATTTCGGACTGTTGAATCGCCAATCAAGAAAAGCGTCGGGAGCTTGGGATTGGCAGGTTCGGGTAATGGCCTGCCTGGACTCGGTCCCTGGTCCTGAACAGGAGCACTAACTGATTTTCCTTTTTCCGACAGGTAGGAAGCCAGGGGAATCTCGGGCAAGGCTTTCAGACCGGACACGACTGACGCTGCGTTGAGTTCGGCACCCTTGGGGCTGGTGTGGGTGTGATCGCCGGCAAAGAGTTCTTTGACATTTTCCTGTCCCAGCCTGTCATACTGGTCGGCAATGATCTTGGTTAGGTCCATAAAACTGATTTTCTCGCCATTAGCAACGTCCATGGCCCATTGGCCAAACTTTCCCGATCCCCGCTCGACCTTGCCCTTCTGCCAAATGTTGCGCACCGTTAACGACGCTACCACCGGCGTCGCCCCCTTGGCCTTTGCTTCGGCTATGAACTTGCGCAGATACCAGCCGTAAGTATGGACCGTCTCTTTCGCGCCGGCCGCCGTAGTAACTTCCTTTGTCTCTTCGCCGGTACCGGGCAGAGAGCCTCGGCCGCGACCCGTGTCCAAAGGGCCGCCGTCATTGTGCCCAAACTGAACGAACACAAAGTCGCCTGGTTTTAGTTCAGCCAAAACCTTGTCCCAGAGACCTTCGGTGACGAAGGTCCGGCTACTGCGTCCGCCGCGCGCACGATTGACGACGTTGACTTTCGTCGCATCGAAATAGTCGATGAATGGATCGGCCCAACCCAATCCGCCGTTGGCGTTGTTGTTGGCAGTAGAATCGCCGATCACAAATAGAGTAGGCAGCAGAGGATTGGCCGCGGGCCGGGAGGGAGTAGACGCAGGGTCGGTTTGCTGGGCCGTCGTAGGTTGACCACTAGCTAACAACGCCAGCACCAGAAGTGCGGCTACCAGGTGTATATTAGATCGAAAGTCAGTAGACAGCATGAGGGCTAAACAACCTTTCCCAGAATCGGTTGGTTGGTAATGATGGCACCTTGAAATTCGACGCGCGGAGATTCCTGTGCCAGCGCGCTAGCAGGTGCTTAGAGGACAAGTTTTAGAGCCACTTGCAAAACTCGTCGAACCAGAGACTAGAGAGACAAATCGCGAGAACCATGGAATGTTTTGAATTACGCTGAAAGCGTTGGCTAATTCCAGCCCCGGGTTGCGCTTTTGGCAACCCGGGGAAACGGGTTT
>DATKIS010000758.1:0-5368 GCA_035543975.1 Pyrinomonadaceae bacterium | reverse complement strand
CAGGATTACTAGTGACGAAAACAAGGCCGCCCCCGTAGCTAGTCCGTCCATGCCGTCGATTAGGTTGAAGGCATTAGTGATTCCGACGAGCCAAAGCACTGTCACTAAATAGGAGACGCCTAAAGGTAGAACCACAGGCCCGACAAACGGTAGTGGTAAGCCTTCTATTCGCCCGCCCAGGATGAAAAAGAGGGTGGATATCAAAACCAGCGCCGATAATTTCACCGTGGCATTGGCGCCGAACAGGTCATCGTAAACACCTAACATGAGCACGAGGGTGGCCGGGATAAACGCCACGAATACCTCGGCGGTGTATCCACTGAGCGTTCGGGTGAGGAGGTTATCTACGAAGGGCAAGGTGGAGAGGGCAATGACTCCGGCTAGATAGATGGCCACTCCACCGAGGCGTGGCACACCCTTGGTGTGCAGACGGCGCCCATCGAGAGGAATATCCAGGAGCGCGAACCGCTGACAAAATCTGCGCGTTAACGGCGTCAGAATTAACGACGCAACTGTAGCTATTAGAAACAGTGCAAAGTAAGTGTGCATGAGGCGACCTTTCGATTGTGGGAGTTGGAACTGGGTATTCCGTTTCAATCAACGTCCGGCTGATAGGAAGCCGGAACTTTCGGACGACGAGAAAACCTGGTTTTCTACAATTGCCTGGGACTGCAAGAGCTTGATCATCTGTCGCAACAGCGTTTCCTTGGAAAATAAGTTGGCAATGTCGGGAGGGGCGGAGGGAACGCCTTCCCGGGTGAGATGTGCCTCTTCCAGTACGCTGGTGATTACCGTCTCAACATCGCGGCTGCCGGCCACGTAGGCCCGGTAGCTGCTGTTTCCGTTTGCCGAGATCTCTGCGGCGATCTCGGTGACGTGGCTGGGACGCGGCCCGGTATAAACGAAAGGAATGCCGATGGTGAGGATGTTATAGAGCTTGCAGGGATGAACGATGCCGACAAACTCATCGCCCATCACCACGGCGTGCAGGTCGGCCGCTGAGAGTGAAGCGGACAACAGCTCGAATGGTTGATAGGGGAGGCACAAGATATTCGCCAGTTGATTCTCACTGGCAAAGTCCTTGACCTTCTGTTGTTCACTGCCGCCGCCGACAAAACAGAACACAATGTCTTTGCGGCGGGAGAGTACGCGGGCTGCTTTAACCAGCGTGTCCAATGGGTGACAAGGGCTGTGGTTACCTGCGTACATGACCACAAACTTTTCGTCGAGGTGGTGTTGCCGCCGAAACGCTTCCCTGCCTGCCTGATCAAACCGGACCGTATCGTCGTGGGACCAGGGCGGCAGGACTACCACTGACGTCTCAGCAATACCCTTGGCGACAATCCGCTCCTTCATAAAGTGGTCCAGCGCAATGATTCGTTCGGAGTGGCGCAGGCTGTAATGGAGCAACCTGCTGAGAACTTGTGCTGAAAGTGAGTCTCTTCTGAGCCACCCGACCGCAACGGCTTCGTCGGGATTAAGGTCCATCACCCAGAAGAAGAATTTCCCTCCTTTGATTCGGACAAAGACGGATCCAAGAAACGAAATCAAGGGTGGCGAAGTTAGTGCGACAACCACATCAAAACGCGGCAGCAACAACAATCGGAGGCTGCAATTGATCAGGAAGCTCGCAAAATTGACCGCCCGTCGCCAGCGCGACTTCTTCCCCAGGGCCATCGAAGAAATCCGGGTGATCTGTATCCCGTTCCAAACTTCATAACGCGGGAAGCGCTGGGATGGATTGTCGTAGCCGCGGTCGCCGGTAACCACCGAAACTTCATGTCCCTCTCGCTGAAGTCCCACGGCCAGATCGGTGAGGTGTTGGGCCGTAGCCATCACGTCGGGATAGAAGCATTGGTTCAGTAAAAGAATCTTCACGGGGAGTGATGAGTCATGGGTAATGAGTGATGAGTAAGACGCTTGCAAACCTCGCGGAAGGGTGTCGGAATTCCGAAGAGCTTCCCGCCGCCGTTCTACTGAAAGTCTGAGTCCACCGAGTATTTGTCCGACCTCGGTTGCCTGTGACATTAGAGTCTCGAACGCAGCGGTACTTAGATATCCAACATCCAGGGCGACGTACAACTGAGTTCGCAGTTCAGCACAAGAACCCTTTGCGACGGACAGAAACTATGAAACTCAGTAGCCCGCCCCCGCTCAAATCCCTCGGCGAGATTAGACATACTAGAAACAGCAGCTCTTCTGATCTGATCTTTCAGGCCAAAGTCGCTAGCGAACGGAGCGATCGCCGTAACTCTATAGATTTCGGCTGTTAGCTTTCTAGCCTTTTGCCATGCGATGAGATCTTCAAACTTCTCGATCTTCTTTGCCATAGTGTCCTCCTTTTGGCGTGAGCCCAGCGGACGACTCCTAATTGGTTTTTGCTCACTCACTCATCACTCATCACTCATGATCACTCATTACTCATCACTCATTACTCAGGACTCATTACTCATCACCCCCGCCCTGTCTTTAAAGAAGGCGACCGTCTTGGTTAACCCTTCGTTAAGCGGAATCGTCGGGTTCCAACCGAGCAGTGACTGAGCGCGGGAGATATCAGGTTTGCGCTGCTTCGGATCGTCTTGCGGCAGTGGCAGGTACTTCACGTCTGAGTTTGAGCCGCAGATTCTGATCACCTCATTCGCCAATTCTTTGATGGTAAACTCAACCGGATTACCCAGGTTGACTGGATCATGCACCCCCTCTGAATTCATGAGCCGAATCAGCGCTTCCACCAAATCGTCCACATAACAGAACGAGCGAGTTTGCTGACCATCGCCGTAGAGCGTTAGAGGCTCGCCTCGGAGCGCCTGCACAATCAGGTTGGAGACTACCCGCCCGTCGTCTTCCAGCATCCGCGGACCATAGGTATTGAAGATGCGGGCGATGCGCGTGTCCACGCGGTTTTGCCGGTGGTAATCCATCATCAGGGTTTCGGCAATACGTTTCCCTTCATCGTAACAAGACCGCAGGCCAATCGGATTGACGTTGCCCCAATACTCCTCAGGCTGCGGGTGGACCAGCGGGTCACCGTAAACTTCCGACGTGGATGCCTGCAAAATTCGCGCGTGCACGCGCTTGGCCATGCCGAGCATGTTGATCATGCCCATCACGCTCGTCTTCACGGTCTTCACTGGGTTGTACTGATAGTGGACCGGAGAGGCGGGGCAGGCCAGATTGTAGATCTGGTCCACCTCCAACAGAATCGGCTCAATCACATCGTGGCGAATGAGCTCGAAACGGTGGTTGTCCAGCAGGCGGACAATATTCGCTCGTCGGCCGGTGAAGAAGTTGTCCATACAGATAACTTCATCCCGGTTTTCGAGCAGACGCTCGCACAGGTGTGAACCGATAAAACCGGCGCCGCCGGTTACTAGGATACGCATGGTTGATCCTTAGAAGAAAACTGGTTACTGAGTACTGTAAGTGCTGAGTACTGAGTACTGAGTTCTAGTGCTGAGTACTGAGTCCTGAGTGATGAGTCCTGAGTACGTGGTTGTAGTTCTGATCTGCGCACTCAGGACTCAGGACTCATCACTCATTCTTCGCTCATCACTCATCACTGATTCTCACTCAGCACTCAGGACTCAGTACTTTTAGGTCAGACCGGACCATCTCACTGACCAACTCTTCGAAAGTGTATTCGTGGGTCCAGCCAAGCGTTGTCTTGGCCTTGGTAGCGTCGCCCACAAGTTGATCAACCTCCGCCGGGCGTCTGAATCGCTCGTCCGAGATCGTGTAATCGCGATAATCCAAATCCACCTCGGCGAAGGCCCGCTCGCAAAAGTCAGCCACACTGTGTGACGTCCCGGTGGCCACCACATAATCATCGGGCTGCGGCTGCTGCATCATCAGGTGCATGGCCCGGACATAATCTTTGGCGTGGCCCCAGTCACGGCGAGCATCCAAATTGCCGAGTCTTAGTTCCGACGCCAGGCCCAGCTTGATTCGCGCGGCGGTGCTGCTGATTTTGCGAGTAACAAATTCGTGGCCGCGTCGCGGGCTCTCATGATTGAACAAAATGCCGCTGACGCAAAACATGTTGTAAGCTTCGCGATAATTCCTGGTCAGTTCAAAACCTGCGACTTTACTAATGCCATACGGGCTGCGCGGGTAGAACGCCGTATGTTCGTTCTGTGGCACCTCACGCACTTTGCCAAACATCTCGCTCGACCCGGCGAAGTAGAATTTGCAACCCGGGCGCAACTCGCGCAGCGCTGCCAAAACATAATGCGTCCCATTGATGTTTGTGTTCATGGTGGAGAAACCGTCAGCAAAACTCTCCGCCACGAAACTCTGCGCAGCCAGGTGATAACACTCGTCGAAGTTGTTCCGGCTGATAACGTGAAAGACACTCGGATAACTTTCGAGACTGGCGGAATGCAGCGTCACGCGATCGAGCAGATGGGTCAGCCGCTCGGTGCGCTGCTCGGGAATCTCCAGCGCCACCCGACGCACGAGTCCATGAACTTCGTATCCCAGTCCGAGCAGATGCTCCGCCAGGTAGCTTCCGTCCTGACCGGTAATCCCGGTTATCAAGGCCTTCTTGGTCACAACAAAAAAGTAATGAGTGATGAGTCATGAGTAATGAGTGGATCTGGTACCGCCTTTCGGTGGTTACTCACTAATGTTTACCCACTCAGCAGTCAGCATTCCGGGACTTAACTCATCACTCATTACTCCTCACTTCTTCCTTCCTTCGTACCGCCTGATTCCCGACATACAACACGTCCATCCGCGTCTTTAAAAAGCAATCAATCGCATGACGGGGCGTGCAAACAATCGGTTCATTTTCATTAAAGGACGTATTCAGAACTATGGGCACGCCCGTCAGCTCGTTAAAGTCTGAAATCAACTGGTAGTAACGAAGATTACCTTTTGGCGACACCGTTTGTAAACGGCCCGATCCATCTACGTGGGTGACGGCAGGGATTTCGGCGCGCCGTTCGGGACGTACCTGGTAGACCATCAACATGGTCGGCGATGGGTGTTGCTGCTCAAAATAGTCGCCGGTGCGTTCCTCGAGGATCGAAGGAGCGAAGGGACGAAAGGGCTCGCGCTTCTTGATGCGATCGTTAAGGATCTGTTTCATGTCCGCGCGTCTTGGGTCAACTACGATTGAGCGATTCCCGAGCGCTCGTGGTCCAAATTCCATTCGCCCCTGAAACCAGCCGACCACCAAACCGTCGGCGATGTCGCGCGCGGCCCGTTTGGTCACTCCCTCATTGGTGTAACTCTCAAACTCAAGCTGGCTGGCCTCCAGGTCTGCCACAATTTCCGCCTCAGTGAATTCGGGCCCCGTGTAAGCCGTCTCCATCACGTACCGCAAACTGTTGGTTAGCGATGCTGGGTACCGCAAACTGTTAGTTTG
>DATKIS010000757.1:0-5026 GCA_035543975.1 Pyrinomonadaceae bacterium | reverse complement strand
CACTCCCGTGTCAATAAACTCAATCACTACTGCCGGGCGAGCCTCTTCAAAACTTCCCGAGTGGACGCGCACGGTCAGGATGCCGCCTTCAGGCATCGCATCACTGGCGTTGGTCAAAACGTTCAGAAACACCTGCAACATTTGCTGCCTGTCTGCCTGCACCGTAGGCAAGTGGTCGCTGGTTTCCCGGATTACTCTCACGTTGTGGCTAATCAGGTGATAACTAAACAAATCAAGCGAGCGGCTCATTTCGGTAGCAAGGTTCAGGGTGGAGATTTGGGCGTGACTGCGCCGGCTGAATTGCAGCAGGTTGCTAATCAGATCGGCCATCCGCTCTGACTCGTTTCTGACGGTCGTCAGGGTGTCGGTCTTTGATTCGTCTCCGGCCACTTGCGACAGCAGTGCTTCCACTCCCAGCGTGACAGTAGTCAGCGGATTGTTAAGCTCGTGGGCAATGCTGGCCGCCAACTCGCCCATCGTAGCGAGCTTTGACACCTGCCATAGTTGCTGGGTCATCGCTGCTAGTTCCGCGTTCTTCGAACGAAGCGCCTCCTCCGCCCGCTTCAGTTCGGTGATGTCCTGCCTAATTCCGATGAAGTGGGTAATGACCCCGGCTTTATCTCGGATTGGAGTAATCGTGAGATCTTCCTCAACGAACGAGCCATCCTTTCGTCTATTAACTATGGTGCGGCGCCAAACGTTGCCCGCGAGAATCGTGGTCCACATATCTTCATAGAAGGCCTGGTCCTGTACTCCGGACCTTACGATTCGGGGCGTTTTCCCCACTGCTTCATCGAAGGAATAACCACTGGTTTGGGTGAAAGAGGGATTGACCCAGAGGATTCTCCCCGTCGTATCGGTAATTACTATCGAGTTAGCCGCAGCGTCCAGCGCCGCGCTCTGCAACGCTAATTGTTGTTCGGCCGCGCGCCGCGCCCGGCGGTTTTCGGCCTCGCCTATTTCTCGCTCGATAGCCGGTATCAGCCGGGCCAGGCTGTCCTTAATCAGATAATCATGAGCGCCGGCGCGCATCGCCTGGACGGCTGCTGCTTCACCGATCGTGCCGGAGATAATGATGAAGGGGAGGTCCAGATTCATTTGCTTCATGAGAGCGAGGGCGGCCAGAGCATCAAATTGCGGCATCGAGTAGTCGCAAAGAACCAGGTCCCAGGAGCGTGTCTCCAGCGCAGCTCTCATCGACTCAGGAGTCTCTACACGTTCGCAGGTCACTTCATAACCCGCTCGCAACAGGTGGCGAGCAAGCAAAGCAGCGTCCTGCGTTGAATCCTCGATATGAAGCACTCGCAATCTCTTATCCATAAGTTAACTTCTAGTCGTTTGGGGCGGCCTCGTTTAGCACCAGCCAGTAAAGGCCCAGTTGCCTGGTCGCCTCCAGAAACTGACCAAACTCCACCGGCTTGCGAACATAACTATTCGCGCCCAGGTCATAGCTTTTTATTATGTCTTCTTCCTCACTCGACGAAGTGAACACCACAACCGGGAGCCGCCTGGTGCGTTCATCGGCTCGCAGCCGGCGCAACACTTCAAGGCCGCCGACCTTTGGTAATTTCAGATCCAACAGAACAAGTTGTGGCATTACGGTGGTATCGCGACCTGCGTGGGTTCCAGTACCAAAGAAATAATCCACCGCTTCGACGCCGTCGCGTACGACAATTACCTCGTTGACGATGTTGCTCTTCCGGAGTGCCCGCAGGGTCAGCGCCTCATCCCGGGGATTGTCTTCAACCAGCAATATCACTGTGTTCTCCATTTGCCGTCTCCCCGGATTCTGCGAGGGTGAAGTAGAAAGTGGCCCCCTGGTCCAACGTTGCGTCGGCCCAGACCTGCCCGCCGTGTCGATTGATAATTCGTTGCACGGTTGCCAATCCAATGCCGGTGCCCTCGAATTCACCGGAGGTATGCAGCCGCTGGAACGCACTGAACAATTTATCGGCATAAGCCATATCGAAACCGGCGCCGTTGTCCCTGACGAAGTAGGCAAATCCAGAGTCGTTCTCCACGTGACCGAAACTTATCTCAGGCCGCTCTCGTCTGGAGGTAAACTTCCAGGCGTTCCCCAACAGGTTCCCGAGCACAATTCGGAGCAGGCGCTTGTCGCCATGGGCTAGCAATCCTTCGTCGATGGCGACGGAGACGGTTCGCCCCATATCCCGCTTCTGCAGTTCGGCAACTATCGAATGGGCCAGCTCGCTTAGGTTGATAACCTGCTGGCGCATTTCACTGCGGGTTACCCGCGCCAACTCCAGGATGTCGTCTATCAGTTGGGCCATTTCCTGACTGGCGGACCGCACCTCCTGGAGGTAATTCTGGCCCACGGGGTCAAGTTTGTCGGCGTAGTCCTCCAGCAATGCCTGGCTGAAACCGTTGATGTGGCGGAGCGGAGCCCGCAGATCGTGGGAGACAGAATAGGAAAACGCTTCCAGCTCTTTGTTAACCGCTTGCAACTGGGCCGTGCGATCCGCGACTCGTTGTTCAAGTTCTTCGTTGAGACGGCGAATTTCTTCTTCTGCTGCCCGGCGCTCGGTCACGTCATTGTTGACCTCCAGAATAGCTTTCGGCTCGTCGTGTTCGTTCTTGTGTAAAACCCAGTGACTGGCCACCACTATCTGCCTTCCGTCTCGCTTGGTGTGGACGAGTTCGCCTTCCCAATGACCAAGAGCAAACAGCCTCGCTTTGATTTCTTCCAGGGCCCGGGGAAACTCTGTCTGCAGGAGCCCATGAGGCGTTTTTCCCAAAGCTTCCTCCTGCGTCCAGCCAAACATTTGTTGCGAACCACTGTTCCAGAAAATAATTCGATCACTAAGATCCCGGATTAACACCGGGGCGAGGTCAACTATGCGGGCCTGTTCTTTAAGCGCTTCTTCTGCCTGCTTGCGCTCAGTGATATCGCGCAGGATAACTGTGAAAATCTTGCGCCCTTCTGATTCGAGCTGCGAGATCGAAGCTTCGATTGGAAATTCCTGCCCGTCGGCACGCAGACCAAAAATGGCCCCCAGACTTCCCATTGCCCGCTTGGTGACATGGGTCCGGCTAAAATCCTCGATGTGCTGCTGGTGCCCGGCCCGGAATCGTTTGGGAATGAAGCGATCGAGCTGCTGTCCCAGGGCTTCGTCAGCCGCGTAAAGAAACATTCGTTCAGCGGCGGCATTGAAAAGGACTATGCGCTGATCTTCATCCACCGTGATGATGGCGTCCATGGCTTGCCCGATTACCCCGGCAAGTTGCCTCTGACTTCGTCGCAATTCCTCTTCGGCGCGCTTGCGTTCGGTGATGTCCACAATGGTTCCCAGGACCATTGTTCCTTGTTCAGTCTCGAGCGGATTTAAACCGATCTCGACCGGAAACTCGGTGCCGTCTTTGCGCAGACCGAAAAGATCGCGGCCCGAACCCATCGTCCTGGCGGAGGGCGCGGCGATGAATCCGTCCCGATAGCCGGGATGTTGGGCGCGGAAGCGCTTCGGCACCAACATCTCTATTGGCTGTCCGAGCAATTCGTCTCGGCTGTAACCGAAAGACCTTTCGATCTCTGCGTTGACGAGCGAGATCCTGCCCTCCCGATTAACCATCACCATTCCGTTTGGCGCACCTTCGATCACTTGCCGAAACTGGGCGTCGGCCCGCTTGCGCTCAGTAATATCGATGATGCTCGCGAGGACGAATTCGCCTTCGTCGGTGCTGATGGGATTGAGTCCGATCTCAATCGGCACTTCGCTGCCATCTTTACGCCGCCCGAATAGATCACGGCCGGCGCCCATGGCCCGGGTGGATGGATGTTGCGAAAAACTCTTTCGGTGATCCGGATGGTGGCCCCGGTAACGCTCGGGAACCAGCATTTCGACCGGCTGTCCCAGTAACTCGGCCCGCGAATATCCGAAAAGGTTTTCGGTTTGGGCATTCAAAAGGGTGACGAGCCCGCGCTCATCAACCATGATCATGGCGTTGGGAGCCGCTTCGAAAACCAGGCGGAACCTCTCTTCAGCGCGCCGAAGAGTGGTTGCCTCAGAGGAAATCAAATCTTTCTCAGTCAAATTCGTTATTGGTCACTCCCTGGAAATATCAGACCGGCTTCTGCACTGCTTAAGCCAACAAACTGTTCAGCCTGGTTGCCGCCACAGTTGTCTGGTTGATTTCCGCCGGCGGTTGCCGGCAACTTGATGCGAAGACAGGTTCCCACTCCCACCTCGCTCTCGATGGTGATAGTGCCGCCATGCTCTTCAATGGTGCGGCGGCAGATTGGCAGCCCCAGGCCTGTGCCTTTGCCCGTCGGTTTGGTAGTAAAAAAGGGTTCCCAAATCATTTGCAGGTTTGTTGCTTCAATGCCGGTTCCGGTATCGGCAAACTCCAACAAGACGGCAGGCCGCTCACCGAGCTGATCGGGCCGAATTCTCACCTTGAGCGAGCCGCCCTCGGGCATCGCATCGCTGGCATTGGTCAGCAGATTGAGAAACACCTGTAGCAGTTGCTGACGATCCGCCTGCACCGCGGGCAGATTGGAGGCTATGTCCTGGACCACTTTTACGTTGTGACTACGCAGGTGGTAATCGATCAAGGTAAGCGCGCTGCTCAATTCTTCGTCGAGGTTAAGGGTCGAGACCTGCGCATGGCTGCGGCGGCTGAATTGGAGCAGGTTACCGACCAGGCTCGCCATCCGTTCCGACTCTTTGCTGACCGTATCGAGGATCGCGATCTTTTGTTCGTCGCCGGCCAGTTGCATCATCAATGCTTCCAGGCTGAGGGTGACGGTAGTGAGCGGATTGTTCAGCTCGTGAGCAATGCTGGCCGCGAGTTCGCCCATGGTGGCAAGCTTGGAAGCCTGCCAGAGTTGCTGGGTCATCGACGCCAGCTCGTGCGATTTATTCTGCAGCTCACCAAGCGCTCCCTGGAGCTCATGGTTAGCCTTTTTCAAATCTTCTTCGGCCCGCTTGCGATCGGTGATGTCGCGGATACTGCACTGGATGACCCGGATCCGCCCGGCAATGTAGCTGTTGCTCACAAATTCGACTTC
>DATKIS010000756.1:0-2317 GCA_035543975.1 Pyrinomonadaceae bacterium | reverse complement strand
GGTGATACAGATCCTTTTGTTACTGAGGGAAGTGTTCACAGCTTTCTCAGGTGCTCCCGATGATTTCACACCGATCCCCCGCCCGTCCTGGCAGCCAACTGTGCTCCGGACTGCTCGGCGAGGATTCGTTCGTGGTTGGCGATCTTCAGGTCATTGTCGACCATCAGGCGCACCAGGTTCTTAAAGGTTATCTTGGGCTCCCAACCCAGGATCCGACGGGCTTTGCTTGCGTCTCCCAGAAGCAAATCGACTTCAGCGGGACGGTAGTAACGCGGATCGATTTCCACGTATTCGTTCCAATCAAGGTCGAGATACCCGAAAGCTTCGTCGAGGAACTCCCTGACTGAATGGGTCTCCCCGGTAGCGATTACGTAATCGTCCGGCTCGTCGGCTTGCATCATCAGGTGCATGGCCTCGACATAATCGCGGGCATGGCCCCAATCGCGCTTGGCGTCGAGATTGCCGAGGAAAAGTTTTTGCTGCAGTCCCAACTTTATTCGGGTGGCCGCTCGAGTAATCTTCCGCGACAC
Organism: Pyrinomonadaceae bacterium; assembly: GCA_035543975.1. Classification (GTDB taxonomy): domain Bacteria; phylum Acidobacteriota; class Blastocatellia; order Pyrinomonadales; family Pyrinomonadaceae; genus PSRF01. The sequence goes on along the minus strand of DATKIS010000756.1, from coordinate 1,787 downwards.
GAACGTTTCTCCGCGACGCTCGCTTTCGTGATTGAAAAGTATTCCGTTGCAGGCAAACAGATCATAGGCCTCACGATAGTTGACCGTGATGTAATAGGCGTAAGCCTTCGCACATCCATAAGGTGATCGGGGGCGAAACGGGGTGTCTTCGTTTTGCGGAACAGCCGCTACCTTGCCAAAGAGTTCCGATGAAGATGCCTGATAAAACTTTGGCCGGATGCCAACGTCACGAATTGCCTCAAGCAGGCGCACCGTGCCCAGACCGGTTACCTCAGCGGTGTACTCCGGAACGTCGAAGCTAACACGAACATGCGACTGGGCCCCGAGGTTGTAGATTTCATGAGGCTCAACCTGGCGCAGAATTGTGTTAAGGGAACTCGAATCATTCAGGTCGCCGTAGACCAGATGTAACCTCGCATCGGGTTCGTGGGGGTCCTTATACAAATGGTCGATGCGGTCAGTATTAAACGATGACGAGCGGCGAATGATTCCGTAGACGTCGTAGCCCTTCTCGAGTAGTAGTTCCGTCAAGAAGGAGCCGTCCTGCCCGGTAATTCCGGTAATTAGTACGCGCTTTGGCACTAGAGTTAGGTCACCTCACAATTCCGTTATCGGTTGTTTGAAAAAAAACTCGTTCAGCGGTCTCCGTATTATTGACCGGAACTCCTCATTCGAGCCACGCTCGCTTTCAACCATCGTTTGCTGACCTAACGGAAGGCCTGGAGTCAATACGTGCCCATCATATTAGTTTAGAGGCGCGGTGTTCCCAAAACACTTCGGGGATTCGCAACTCCATCCTAGCGTCGTGCAGCCCGGAGGTTTATGAGCCGCACTGATGTTCGAGTTGACGCGTGACTTGTTGCGAGAGCTCAACTTCTCGAGGCTTAACCGCTACCCGCTGAGCAAACGACAAGGATGCCCGGGCCTTATCGCAGGCTTTTCTCGAAATGAATATTTGGCTCATCCAGAGATTGCCGAAAAAATCGTTGGGCGATCTCTTGAGCACTTCCGCTACATAGAACTCTGCCTCGTCAAACTTTCGCTCGTTTAAGAGCACCACCGCCAGGCGGTCATACAGGGTCCCTTCGATTACCGGCGTTGGGTTCAGAGTCAGCGCCCGTTTGAAGAGCTCTTCGGCTTTTTGGGGGTCGCTGTACTGATACGTATTACCCAGATTGAGTGCGGCCCGGGGTGAATTCGGAACCGCTTTCAAGTTAGCCGCCCACAAGGTTCGCTCATCCTTCCAGGTCCTGTTTTGTAGGATTGTCATCACGCCAAAAATAACTACGACCAGGCCCGCGATCGCATAAGCGGCCTTGTGGCTGAGAATGCCGCTGTCGCCTATTCTCTTGACCAATAGTGATACGAAAAGACCAAAACTCATCATCGGCAAGTATAAGTAGTGGTCCGCCAGCAACTCGTGATGGGGTATTAGTTGACTTACCGGCAGGAGAAAGATGAAGTAAGAAAAAATTGCAAACGCCATCAGTTTGTCGCGCTTCAGTTGCAGGAAGCCATAAACCAAAACTCCGCCAACCACAATCAGGGCGAGGAAAAATCTCCAATCAAATATTGATTCGGAGATTTCAAATGCACCCAGATACTGAGCAATTGGCGTGGGGAGCACCAGCTGTTTTAGATACCAGGCATGGACCCGGATCACCGTCAGCAGGTTCAAATAAAAGCTGCCTCCCCAGTATTCAAATTTTCCCAGCCCGATTCGGCGAGAGGCGCCCTTTACCACCACCCAGTATGCCGTGAAGGCAATCCCTGACACAGAAAGCATG
>DATKIS010000755.1:0-2162 GCA_035543975.1 Pyrinomonadaceae bacterium | reverse complement strand
GTGTCTGGCGGAGTCGCATCCAGACCGGGACCGATATCATGCTCGCTATCGTCCGATTCGTCAGCAGCGACTGCCTCCTCATCGTCCTCCCAATCGTCGGGGCTATTTCCCTCCTGGCCGGCGTTCAGGTCGTCAGGCGCGGTGGTATCGTTTTCGTCATCACCCGGCGCATCCAGGGCGGTTTCGTCAATCCGGGGGCTGCCGCCATCAGCCTGGGGCGCTTCCGGCGGGCTCGTTTTCCGCATCGATTCTTCCAACGCAGTCTGACTGGAGACGGACATCCGGGCCATCTGAGCTTGCACCTTGATTTGAGATGCAGCCGCTCGCTTGGCCGCAGCGTCCTGCACTCGCATCCGCCTTGCCTCCTCCTTAGCTGCCGCAGCAACCCTGGACTCGTCCTGTAGCTTAGCCAATTTTGCCGCCCTTCGTTCGTCGACGATCCAAATCTGGTGCGCAATTGTCCCCTTCAGGTAGCCCGTGAATATGAATTTTATGGCTTCCGAATGCACGATTCCTTCAAGGGATTCCATATAAGTGAACAGTTTGACTGTGGCGGAAGCCAGCTGTTCCTTTGTCGCGTCCCGATCATGCATGACTGCGCAGACCACGGTTACCGACGAGAAAATCGCCTCGAGTATGCACAGCAGAAGCTTGAAGAGGTCCTGAGCAACTTCGGTGGTGACGGTCACGGGCTTCGCGTTTTGTATACAGCCGTCCAACCAATGGAAGCGACTGCCAACGGCAGTGTCGAGCGTCTCGATCGCGTCGCGGACATGCTTCGTCTGGTTCGGCGTGATCATCGGCGCCGGATCAGCAATGTCCTCCGCGAACATGTCATCCGTGATAGACTTGAGAATGTCAAAGTATTTGCTGCTGAAACGGCTTTTAGTCTTTCTGCAAGAGGCAGCCAGGACATAAAACGTCAGATCCTCCCAAGACTGGTATTCGCGATTCGCAAGGACTGTGTTCAGCAGACTTCCAACGGTTTGCACGTGTCTGTCAAACTCGGAATCACTGTCGAAACGGTTAGTCACCGAGGCGTGATGCATAGAAGGGTAGTGGCAGACCGGTTGTCCAGCAGGAATTGAAAGATGTCGGTAGGAACAGGTGTAGGTTCCGAGCTGATGATAACCGTGTTGCCCACTGGGCTGTAATGGGTCAGTAGAATTCCGATTCTAGCGGAAAAAGGACTGACTCTTCTTGTGATGGGTTTCGCGTGATGTGAATCGTCGGCCTCGGCGCGACGTCCAACAGCTGCCACCACGGACGAACTTCCGTCACCGCCGGGGAGTCAAAGGGGAGGTGGAGCTCGAGGAGACCATTCGCTAAAAGCCTCTTAGGCATTACGCAAACCACCTCATGCGATCGCACCAGTATACACGCAATGCCGCTGAGTACTTTGAGGATGCTGTCAGTATCTCGGTCAAAGTGCGTTTCCCGGATCGCTGCGTGCGCCATGCGCCTCTGTACTGTTGCCGCTACGTCGATCATGCCACCTTTCAGTGGCGGGGGTCTCTCGCGAACCGTATCTACTGCCAGTTTGGCGCCCAGCATTGCCAGCATGGTCGTGTAAGTTCTGAGCTGTTCGTCGTGGATTGCGAAATCACTGTTCACCCAAGGAGCTCGAGGTGCTCCCCCGTCCTGGGCGGTCTCTTTCGACATCTCAGCTGGCGGGAGCGCACCGCGTTCAGTTCCTGCGGCGGCGTTTGTCGGTGGGATTTGCAGGCAGGTGGGGTTGCGACGATGAGGTGAAGGAAGTGTTGAGAGCGGGACGAAGCGTGGTTGTTGTGCTGGGAAGGAGGTGTTGTGCTGGGAAGGAGGGGTACGACTGATTAAATAACAAACAATGCCAAATAACGGCACTAGCGCAATGGACACAAATGCGAAAGTGCACATCAATCGCTTGTGATTCCGGTCGCAGGCCTGGGAATCGGGCGACCAGTCCGTCTTGGGGGTTGCCCGAGACGGGGCGGGCGACCAGTCCGTCTTGGGGGTTGCCCGAGACGGGACGGGATTTGTCGGACAACCCCCAGGATGGACTGCAGGTTTCCGGGCTGGTAGGATACCCTAAAAGGCCCGGTAAAGATTAGGTCATGTGTGCTCACTCGGACAAGATGGTGTTACATGACCGTTTGATTTCACGCGAGGCCGAATGGCCATAT
>DATKIS010000754.1:0-2499 GCA_035543975.1 Pyrinomonadaceae bacterium | reverse complement strand
CTTAGGTTCAGATCTGAGGTTCAGATCCTCACCACTCAAACTATGAACTTATTGAGCAACAAAACCAGGAGAAACAAAATAAACAGGGCGGCAGCGACTAAGACAAAACGCAGACTCGGGTCGTATCCGGCTTCGTCCAGCACAACACTGGAAATCTGTCGCACTTTTTGGACGCGATGCTTCACGTCGCCTTCTACGTCGCGGGCCAGGCTGGTGGCCCGTTGAATCTTGTCGCGGACCTTGCCCACGGGCGCCTTGTCTACCGATGGTTTCCGGGGTGGCGCCGCCGGGGGATCTAATACTTCCAACTTTTGGGGAACTGATGCCGGCTGAGAATCGTCGTTTTTTGACTCGTCGGGGTTAGGCGATAGTTCGACGAGGGGCGTGGTTACCACTGAGGTTGTCTGTTTCTCTTCAAGTTTTTGGTGGGTCAGATGTTCACCACATTGTGGGCAAAACAATGCCGCCTCACGAATTGACGCACCACACACGGGGCAGCGTCGAGCGATTTCCGGTTTAGACATACCGGTAAATGGTAAATGGTAAATGGTAAATAGTCATCTGTTGGTTAGGGCTTGTTTTCTAGAGAGACGTGGCGAGCACCGTTGCCGGACAAGCTCACCATTTACCATTCACTATTCACCATTTATCCTAGATCCGATGCATCGCGTTGAAGAGATCCTCCCGTTGCGCGTAGATACGCACTCCCAGTTTCTCCCCTTCTCTCCGTAGCCGGGCAATCAATTCGGTGGCGCTTTCACGAGCTCGGGCGGTGTTGGCAATGATCACCATGGCAAACTTTCCCTGCACGACGGTCTGATTAATATCGACAATACTGCACGCTGCTTCTGCCAGTATCTGGGAAACACCAGCCACAATCCCAGGATGGTCTACGCCGAAAACCGAGATGATCATGCGATCCGAAGAGCCTTCTGGTGAACGCGGGGCCGGGCCGCCGCTCGAGGAAGGCGCAAACGACGAATGCCTGGAGCCGTTGGTAGTGAGTAAAGGCTCCACTTCGCGGTAGACTTCGGTAACCAGCTGTTCGACCGTATGTTCGTCCACCGCCGGACCCAAGCGGCTATAGACAGCCTTCGTGAGCCGGTAAATCAAATCTTCATTGGTCATGAAAGTAATTTTCGATTTCCAATTGCCGATTGCCGATTTCAGCTGTTGGGTTCAGATTCGCTGACGTCGGGACTTAAGCGCCCACAAGACCAAATCGAAAATTGGCAATCGAAAATCGACAATGCCTAGGGTCTGCCGTTTTCACGCTCTAATTTCCTGGCCGCCTCTCGCATCTCATCTGAAACGGAATCTGTGATATCCACTCGGTCAACTATGCCGACCACGGCGGCTTCGATCGCCATGTCCTGATCGCCAATGGCGGTGCGGGCCGCCTTCCCGTAGGCACAAATGACCATCTCCCCGGTACCGGCCCCCAGGCGATCAGCAACGATGACGATGTTTCGGGTAGGCTCTTTGTCCAGATCGTACGGGTGAACCACCAGGAATCGAATGCCTTCGAGATCCGGACTCTTCTTCGTTGACCAAACTGTGCCGACAACCTTGGCTAGAAACATGATTGGTAAATAGTAAACGGTAAGTGGTAAATGGTTTGAGTTGTCGAGATTCCCTTTGCGAGCTAAGCCTGACAACTATTTACCATTCACGATTTTCCATTTACCAGGTCTTACCCTTTTGCAAACACTTCACCTGGCTCGCCGATGTCGCGCGCGGCCGGAGTGATGATGGTTTTCGCGTTGATATATATCTTCTCGCCTCGTTGAATTGCGCGCTTGACGTCGTCTTCGCTGACAAAATCAACCGGACTAGTTGCAGGCGAGGAAGTTTTTGAGTTGGAGGAAGACGGTCTACCGCCATTCGCGCCGCCACTTCCGCCGCTCTGACGAGCAGGTTGGCTCGCTCCTGTATACATGCTTCCGGCTTCGGCCTCGACCGATGCTGGTTGTGGTCGCTCCGAAGGCTTTTGTGGAGGAGGTGGAGTCGCCGCCCCGGTTTCTTCGGGTGGGCGGTTTGCCAGGAATCGGTCGACTATCGCGGCGATCTCTTCGCGGTTGATCTTGCCGGCCCCTGAACCCACGACTGCCTGGCGTGGAGCTGGTTGAGCCGCAATTGATGAAGGCGCTTGGGCCGATGTCTTGACCGTGGAAACTGATGCTGCCGGGCGCTTGCTTTGTACCGGTCTGGTTTCGAAAGCCACGCGCTTGATGTCCAGCAGGTGCAGCGGCGAGACATTGTCCGAGGTCACATTTCCTCCCCAGGAACCACACCCCAAAGTCATTGATGGCGGCAGGGCAGTCGAAAAACCGATGGCCCCGTGCGTCGTTGGTGTATTCACCGTGATCCGAGATGCAGGCATCGCCTCACCAAAATTTACGGCAGCCTCCCGCGAACGTGTATGAACACCGGCGGTGTGGCCCATACCTCCGTAGCGCAGGATCTCATAGCAGCGTTCCGCTCCACGGCTCAGTCCAT
>DATKIS010000753.1:0-2374 GCA_035543975.1 Pyrinomonadaceae bacterium | reverse complement strand
AGATAACGGATGAGCATGCGGACGTGAAGAAGGTGTCTGCTCAGATTTCCACGCTCATATCGAAGGTCGACTCGCTGCAAAAAACGCTAAACCCGGAAGTAACTGCCTCCATTCCACCAAGGCATGCTCGCAACCGGCTATCCCGAGCAGCGCAGAAGAGGATGGCTCGGCAGCCTAAACCTGTGGGACCTATTTCGCTTGGAGGAGCTCCCCTAAGTCTCCCGGCAACCACGCCAAGCCCACAGGGCTGAAGAACGAGAAAGCGAGGCGTGGGACTTCGGTCCCGCGCCCCGGATCTATTTGAAGAAGTGATAGATCCCGTTCAGCCCGAGAAGGCCGGCGACAATCAGATAGACCGCCACTGCGACGCTGACGATGCGGGGCGCGATCAGCAAGAACACTCCCGCGGCCAAGGTGACGAGTGGCAGTAGGGGGTTTGCAGCATCGGGATGCATCCAGGTTTTATAGCAGATTCGCGCGCCTTACCCGATCGACAGTGACTTGCCCATGTGCTGGCGCCGATTGCTGGACCTGACAGGCCTGTAGCGGGCAAGGGGCACCAGCGGTGTTCCCTGATTCACCCAAGGTCCGTTCTGCCAATCGTGTCTGCGGTTCGCTGCACCCGCATCGAAGCCTGCCGTTCAACTAAAAGGCGGGGAACTTGTGCGGCAGGTGTAACAGGGGCGGGTTTCATTCCGCCAATACCGCCGGCGATGCCGGTCCAGAGGAGGGCAAGGCGGACCTCGTAGCCGCGCTGCTCGCAGTCAGAGGATGACCCAGAGCAATACCCCTCGCGGCTCTAAGTTCACTTTTGAACATTCACGCGGAACCAATCTTTCCACCGTCACTTTGCTTCGCCAGGGGACTGCAATAAGGCAGCTATGGGGAGAGCAGATTGAACGACGCGGTTAAGATAATGGTTCTGGTCGTCGAGGACGACCAGCTTATTCAGGCTATGGTCGAAGAGGCCCTGGCCGACGGCGGTTTTGAATCGGCTATCACGGCTTCTGGCGAGGAAGCAATTACGCTTCTCCGTGACGATACCCAATATCGGGCAGTCGTGACCGACATCAATTTGATCGGAAGGCTTGACGGTTGGGAAGTCGCCCGCGCCGCCAGAGAAACCGATCCGACGATGCCCGTTGTTTATATGACCGGAACCCACGGCGAGAAATGGGCCTCTATGGGCGTCCCGAATAGCGTTATACTGGCCAAGCCTTTTGCTCCCGCGCAGCTTGTGACCGCCATCTCCAATCTGCTCAATACGGTAACCCCGCCAGCCACGCCGACAGCGTAAGGCCACTGCGATTGCGCGCTCGGCGTCACCTTTGGCCCGCCCAATGTCGGCCTCGATGAGGCTGGCTCAAACGTCAATTCGATCTGTGGCAAATTCGAAAAGTGAGCAAAAACAGGACAGCGCCGGAAAACGGGATGTGATCGGCTCGCTTCGAACGTTGCCGGCTGCTCTGGCGACTTTCTCCCCAGATGTCCCCGGTGCAGAACCCAGCCCCAAGGCCTTGCGCCGGGGCCATTCTGCTTAACGGGCAACTGCGTTCAAAATGGAAGCCAGCCGCGTGGCGCTCCCTAGCGGAATCGAACCGCTCTCTCCACCGTGAAAGGGTGGCGTCCTAACCGATAGACGAAGGGAGCAAAACAACCGGAAAATCAATGCGTTATTCGCTTGATAGGCCGTGTTGGCCGCCGGCCGTCCATGTTCCATGGAGGCGGCGACGGGCGAACGTATAGTGGCGTTTGGCCGGGTGGGCAAGCCGCACGAAAACCGGTTTTTTCGGCCGTTCCCAGTCTCCATCGAGCCCGGGGATGGACCGGATGCAACGGAATTTAAAGCCGCATGGCGTAAGGCTTTGGTCGGGGGAACTTCTGACATGGCTTTGCTTTCGAAACTATCGAGCAACAAAAAACGCGAGACGCGCAAATCATTGAGTCAGCCCGGGTGGATCACGCTCGACGGTGGTTTTGCGGCGCGCCAATGCGTGGTGAAGGATCTGTCCACGACGGGGGCGAAGGTCACGATCGACGATCCCAATTCACTGCCGGCGAAATTGCGGTTGGCGTTTTCGCGCGACGCCAGGACCGGACGCCGCTGCGAAGTGGTCTGGCGCCGCGGCAAATCGGTCGGCGTCAAGTTCGTCCGCTAGTCTGGCCCTGGTCGGCAGGGGGCGATAAAAGGCGGGATGCGAAAATCCCTCCTGGTCTTGTTTGCGCTGGCGCTGGCTTCGGCCGCCACCGCTGCCGAGCAGCCCCGTCCCCAGAAGCCCGACAAGGCCGCAACGTCCGGCAAGCTGCTGCCGCTGAAGCGCTCGAATTCGGCCAATGCCTGCTCGGAATACGGCGCGGGCTTCGTCAAGATCGA